>CAYFSY010000056.1:5565-10469 GCA_964345905.1 uncultured Paludibacteraceae bacterium
TATCCTAAACTCTGCCGACATAAGCATTTCGCGAATACGTACAGTATCATTGTCGTTCTCTGCGAAAATATTTAGGCTAAACAGCAGTAGTAGAGCAGGAAAAGCTATTTTTTTAATAAACATACGGACTCCTATTATTTTTTATCCTTATTCTTATAATTCTGCAAACCAAAATCGAGATAGTTGAGGAATTCATCTACACTCTCGTTGAAGCCATACGAGCCAGCCATTGGGTTACCCTCCTCGTCGAGGATAACGTAGAATGGCTGTGCGTTTGCTCCAAAGCGACTACGCTGTATGTAAGAGTATTTGTCTCCCAAGGTGCGAAGCTTACGAGTCTGTCCGTTCTCCTCCACCTCTATTGGCTCTGGCAGTGGTGTCTTGTCGTCCACCATAAGCGATACGAGCACAAAGTCCTTTGTAAGCTTATCGTAAACTTTCGTATCTGACCAGATAGCTGCCTCCATCTTACGGCAGTTTACACAGCCGAATCCAGAGAAGTCTACCACTACAGGCTTGCCTTGCATCTTAGCTGCTGCCATACCCATTTCGTAGTCGTGGAAATCAGGTTCTACCTGCTTGTCGTAGAGCGAGAAATCCTGAGTGAACATAGGTGGCGAGAAGGCTGAGATAGACTTCAGAGGAGCACCCCAGAGACCTGGCACCATATAGATAGCAAACGCCAACGAAATCATTGCAAGGAAGAATCGTGGAATAGATACGTGGTCTTGGTCATCGTCGTGTGGGAACTTGATTTTTCCCATGAGGTAGATACCAAGCAGTGCAAAGATCACAATCCAGAGAGCAAGGAACACCTCGCGGTCGAGGATTCTCCAGCCATAAGCCAAGTCTGCTACAGACAAGAACTTCAGAGCAAATGCAAGCTCGATGAAAGCAAGCACCACCTTTACCGTGTTGAGCCAGCCTCCAGACTTTGGCAGAGACTTAAGCAATGATGGGAAGAATGCAAAGAAGCTAAATGGTATAGCCAAAGCGATAGCAAAACCGAGCATACCGAGAAGTGGAGCCCAGATACCGCCAGAGGTAACGTTTACAAGCAAGAATCCTATGATAGGACCTGTGCAAGAGAAAGAAACAATTACCAACACAAACGCCATGAACATTATGCTGATAAAGCCCGTTGTAGATGAGGCTTTAGTGTCCATTTTCGATGACCACGATGCTGGCAGTGTAATCTCAAACGCTCCAAAGAACGAGATAGCAAACACTACCAAAAGTGCAAAGAGGAATATGTTGAATATCGCATTGGTAGAGAGAGCATTCAAGGCACTCGGACCAAATATCAGCGTGATAATCAGACCTAACACAACGTAGATGAGAATGATAGCCAAGCCGTAGAGTAGCGCATCTTTGCGTGCTCTGCCTTTATCCTCGCCAGAACGTTTTAGGAAGAAGCTCACCGTCATTGGGATAACTGGCCATACGCAAGGAGTGATAAGAGCAATCAGACCTCCCACCATTCCCATTAGGAATATCCAGAGTAGCGATTTACCCTCTGTAGACGCTTTACTACCTGCTGCAGCATTAAATTCAGCTATCTTATCTATAACTGGTGAATATATATCTCCACCTATGCCGCCGTCTGTCAGAGCTACAACTGATGTAGAAATAGAGTCTGTCACCGCAGTGTCTGCTACTGCAACCTCCTCTACCATAGGTTCCTCGTCGGCAGCGGTCAGTGGCTTAGAGCCCTTCTCCTCAAACTTAAAATTGTGCTCTCCGCCTACGCAAGCCTGATTGTTACACGCTTGGAACTTGATGTAACCATCTACTTTATAACCCTTCTCTTTGTCGTAATTTCATTTCTGTGTAAAAATTGCTGTATTTGAGTAGTAACCGACTGTCATCTCAAACATCTGGTCGTACTCCTCAGTCAACTTGCTTTTTGCCACCACTCCGCCTTGGAACTTCGCCCCCTGCTTAGTCTCAAAGTTGAATGTAGTAGGCTGAGGACCATCCTCGCCAGCTATCTGCATGCTATACAGGTGCCAACCCTTCTCGATAGTTGCCGTAAAGGTAAGTTCTACTGTCTTATCGTCTATTTTTTTCGACGAAGTTTTCCATTTTACAGGCTCAAACATCTGTGCTGAGATAGCCGAAACGCCCATCAACACTGCCAAAAGAGACACTAAAATTCTTTTACTCATAAGTTCTTTTAAATACTAAAATTCTTATATTTGATGATTTATTATTATTCAAACTGCAAAGGTACAATTTTTTGTTGAATTCTTAAACTGTTTTATTGTTGAATTAATTATTGTCGCCTTGTATCTTCAAAATAAACAAATTCATCTAAACCATACAAATTTATCTCATCAACTAAGGTCTCTTTGCCATCTGCTATCTCATATTTATAGAATACTCCATTTTTTATCTCTTTACGGTATAACGAGTAATATCTTTTTGGCAAATAACATCTTGAAGTGTATGGCTTCAACACTTTTTTATAGTTATCAACGATGTATTTTACACTTTTGTATGGGTCTTTTGTGTTTTTTATCTTTAGATAAACAGGTACATGAATTTCTCTATCAGAAGTCCTAATGTAGATATATTCGTTTCCTCTCTCTCGTTTTTTATCATGGTTTTCAAAAGTATATGAATATTCTACAACAGTATCGTTAAAAACAAACTGCTCACGTATTTCTGTATATATAAGGCACTTACAGTTCTTTTTATGTGGCTCGTGTTTTATCTCTATGTACCTGTACCAATGGTCTCCTTTATTGACATACTCTATAACTTCCTTCATTCTATTTGACCTTATTACCGATATTGTGTTTTTTGTCTTTTTCACATACACATATGGACTGACGATGTTTTTGGTGCCCTCGCCTCTGAGTTTGTACTCATTAAACGTCTGGTACTTTACATATCCATCTCTGCCTGTAGCGTTGCAAAGGATAGTCGCAATGCTTAAAGATATTGCCAATGATATTAATCTTTTCATTTGTCTTTTCATAAAATTGATTTAGACTAATCTATGGGTCTTTCTAAAAGATGTTTCAAAAAGATAGAATCGCCTGTCACGGTAATTTCATCGCCCTTTGTAACAATTTGAGGATATTCCAAACTTATCTTATGGCAATAGTCACTATTACAATTATCGAACTCATAAATAGAGCGTCCTTTATGAACATACATAATGTGCCCATTTGGTTTTGCCTTTGGATTGATATCAACGGTAACCTCAAGAAAAACTCCTCTCCCGAGAGTTGCAAGAGATTTTTTAGATAAATCTATATCAAACGTAGCATTATTTACTTTTAGTGTAACAATAAATCCTTTATTCCTTAATTTGAAAAATCGAGGCTCAAGAGGCAAAACTTCATTGTTTTTTACAAACACTCTGACGCTATCCGCTTCGTTGGCGGTAGAAACATACATGTAGATGTGTTCGGGTTTGTATTTGCGACCACTTCTTTTCTGCGAAAAGCCACTAACGACACACAACACACACACAGAGCAAGCAAAATGATTTTTCTCATACTGTTTTTCATGAAATTGATTTAGAAATATTCTTGCGACAAAGGTACAAATTTTTTGTTGAATTGTATTTGTTTATAAAACAAGAATCTCCCTCCTTTGGAAAGGGGGAAGGCAACAAAGTTGCAGGGGGATTCTATCCAACATGCTCAAAGACAAACCGCTACATACTCCCCCTGCGGTAACCGCCGCTTTCCCCCTCTGAGAGTGGGATATTTGGAGTTTTTTGTTTCACAAAAAACTGTCTCGCCAATCACAGAAAATCAGAAAAATCATAATAATCCTAGTTCAGACAAAAGCAATTTCTACATTTCAACAAAAATCGCTAACTTTGCACTAAAATAAAAAAACCTAATTACTATGTATATAAAACTTTATGACGACAACCCAAATCCGCGAGAGGTGCGGAAAGTAGTAGATGTGCTCAGAGACGGTGGTGTGATAATCTACCCTACCGACACGGTTTATGCCTTTGGCTGCGATATATTCCATCCAAAAGCCATCGAGAAAATCTGTAAGCTCAAGCACCTCGACCCAAAGCGTTCGAGGATGGCAATCGTGTGTAACGACCTCAGCAACATCAGCCAATACGCCAAGGTCTCTAACTCGGTGTTTAAGCTGCTGAAAAAGAATCTGCCGGGTGCCTTTACCTTTATCCTAAACGGCAGCAGCAACCTGCCGCCATCGCTCCGCGGACGCAAAACCATAGGAATCCGCGTGCCGCAGAATCAGATAGCCATAGAAATCACTCGCGAGCTTGGCAACCCAATATTCACCACCTCCATTATCGCCTACGACGAGGTGAGCGAATACGAGACAGACCCCGAGCTGCTGCTGGAAAAGTACGAGTCGCAGGTAGATTTGGTAGTCGATGGCGGCTTCGGCGACAATGTGCCATCTACAATCGTGGATTGCACCGAGGACGAACCAGAGATTATACGACAAGGCAAAGGCGAACTTTTGCTCTAAAGGATTATTTTCACTACCTTCGCCGATTAATTTTTTCAGAGAAAAAGCATTTATGATAAAAGATATAATAGACAGCGCCCAAATAGAACAGGCTAAAGAGCTAATACTCAATTCTGAACGTATCACGATAGTCTCTCACGTGTCGCCAGACGGCGATGCCATAGGCTCGTCGCTTGCAATGTATTGGTACCTGAGAGAGCTCGGCAAAGAGGCTAAAATGGTGGTGCCCAACAGGTTTCCAGAGTTTTTCAACTGGATGGAAGGCAACCAGAAAATCATCGTCGGACTCGACTCGCAAGACGAGAGCCGACAGGCTATCAGCGAGGCAGAGCTGCTGATTTACCTCGACTTCAACACCATCGGCAGGATAAATTGGCTCAAAGCCGTGACGACTGAGTCGAAAGCCAAAAAGCTGATGATAGACCACC
>CAYFSY010000057.1:0-5031 GCA_964345905.1 uncultured Paludibacteraceae bacterium
AACCTGCTCCGCGAGGGGTTGGATCTGCCTCAGGTGTCGCTGGTAGTGATACTCGATGCCGACAAAGAGGGGTTCCTACGCAACCACCGAAGCCTTACCCAGACGGCAGGACGCGCCGCCCGCCACATCAACGGCAGGGTAATATTCTACGCCGACAAAATCACTCGCTCGATGCAGCTGACCATCGACGAGACCAACCGCCACCGACAGAAGCAGATGGCTTACAACGAAAAGCACGGCATCACGCCAAGGCAGGTGCAGTCGCACTCTACATCGGTGCTTGGCAAGCATACAAACTACGCCGAATATGAGCAGGAGGAGGCTAAAGCCTACGATGTGGTGGTGGAGAAAGAGTTTGCTAAGCTACAGCAGCTCGAGGAGAAGAACCTAAAGAAAGCCATCGCCTTTGCCAAACAGCAGATGGCGGAGTCTGCCAGACGAATGGAGTTCCTCGAAGCAGCCCATTGGCGCGACGAGCTTCTAAGGCTGGAAGGGAAACTTTGAGTTGTGAGTGTTTAGTTTTTAGTGTTTAGTTGTGACTGTTGGGTTGTTTTTACTATGCTTGTAAGCATTTTTACCAACTATTCGCAACGGACAATAAAAGGCTTGTAGTCATATTTTACAATCTGACTTTTATCCAAAAGCTCCAACCAATATAAAGTTTCTCGTGCTTCCTTACTTGCTATTGCCATTTTATTTATAAAATCGGCTTTGCTTACTCCAGCTAATGCCTCATTGATGTTAGCTCCGACACTTGTTCCACTTCTCAGTAGTTGCTTCGACAAAACAAATTCCTTTTGCTCTCGCAGTTCTTTGTAAAGCTCAATAATCTGCAAAGCAAACTCAAAACTCCTGTTTTTTACGATACTCTCTTTCACATCAACTAACTAAAAACTAAACACTCACAACTCAAAACTAAACTCTAAACCATATAACTTACCAAAATCTCGGCTTCGCCTGCAGGCGAAAGAATAATCTGGTCGAGAACTGCGGGGACGAGCACCGTCTCCCATGCCGCTACCTCCACCTCGCCGTTGCTGCTTATCACCTGCAGCGAACCCTCTACAGCCGAAATCAACACAAACGAATCCACCTCGCTGAGGTCGAGCTCCTGCCTTTGGCTGAGGCTCATTCCCACCACCTTAAAGTCTTTGTTCTCCACCAGCTTTTGTGGTGCATTTGGCGCGAGCTCCGCATGGCGAAGTATATTCCGCCAGTTCTCGAAGTCAATCGCCGCCAGAGCCTGCTCTGTGTGCAGCGGACGCAGGTTGCCATCCTTGTCGGGACGGTTGTAGTCGAATATCCTGTAGGTAATGTCGGACGACTGCTGTATCTCGAGCAGCGTGCACCCCTTGCCGATAGCGTGAACGCAGCCAGCAGGGATATAGATGTAGTCGCCCTTGCGGACAGTGTGGCGTTGCAGGTACTTTGTGAGGTTATTTTCCTCTACAGCTCGTTTGTAATCCTCTCTTGTGATTTGGCAGTTGAATCCCGCATAGATAAAGGCATCGTCGCTCGCCTCGAGGATATACCACATCTCGTTTTTGCCAAACCCGCCGTGCTCTCTCTCTGCTATCTCGTCGTTTGGGTGCACTTGGATAGAGAGGTCATCGTCGGCATCTATTATCTTTACCAGAAGCGGGAACTCCTGCTCGTGCTGGTCATAGACGCGGTCGCCCACCAGGTCATTTAGGTAAACCTCGAGCAATTCGCCAAGTGTGTTTTCTGCCAAAAAACCGTTTACTGCCACACTCTGATGTTCGTCAAGCGAGGCTACAAGCCAGCTCTCGCCGATATTATCGAGAGCCTTCGCCTCATTTGGATAAACGGCTTTTAGCCTCTGTCCGCCCCAAACCTTTGATAGCAAAATCGGTTGAAACTTCAATGGATACAACATAATTTCTATTCTTTATTTTTTCTTAGAATCAAATCAAAAAACTCTTTTATAACCTTAGAACCAAGCAGATAGGTAGTCAGCACATAGAAGCCCGCACCTGCAAGGATTTGCAGCAAAAGCGTTGTGAGCAGTCTGAATTTTTCGGGTATAAAGCCGAGGCTTAGTTCACCTACAAAAAAGCAGACCGCCGCCATTGCCACAGAGATTGCGGCGTAGGGTATGATGTCTTTCAGGTGGTGTAGGAACTTGTATTTCAGCCTCTGCCCCACCACAATCATATTTACCACATAAGCCACAAACATCGCTACCGAGAAGCCCCAGAGCATCTGATAAATCGTATCCGAGAAAGCCACGAAAAGCGCTATCGTAAGCAAGTTTCGCCCAATCTCTAAGCCCATGTTGATGTTGGACTTGCCCATGGCGTTGAGAGCCGTCAGGCAGATCGTCTGAAACGGCGCAAAGATAGCCGCCAGGCAGAGAATCTGGAAGTAGGGGATTATCGGTAGCCACTTGGCTGTCAACACCACCACCGTAACGTTTTCCATAACGCTTATCAGCCCAAACATAATCGGGAAAATCAGAAACGCATTGACCCTTACTATTTTACGAAAAAATGCGAGCTGCCGCTCTGGTTCAGAGTTGAGCCGCGAGAGTATCGGGTAAGCCACCGCTCCCACCGCCCCGGTTACCACCGCCGAGGGTATCTCTTGGAACTTCCGAGCGCGGTCGTAGTAGCCGAGCTCCTGCTGCGAATAAATCTTTGGAATCTTTAGGTTGTAGAGGTATCTGACCACGATATTTAGGCTGTTTGTAAATAGCAGAAATATCGAGAACGAAAATATCTTTTTTATAACCGAAAAGTCTGGCTTGTGGCAGGGTCGCCAGTCGCTTAGAATCCACATCAGTAGCACACGTATCGCCACGAGGCTCACCTGCTGCCAAGCTATCGCCCAATAGGTGTAGCCCTGCATTACCAGCACAATGGTTACCACCGCCGAACCCACCGCCGAACCCAAGTTGGCGATAGACATCTCTTTGAAACGCATCTCGCGGGTCATTATCACAGTCTGTATTATACCCAGCGAGTTGATGATAATTGCAAGGAAAATAAACTTCGAAAGCGGGTTTATCTCCTCCATCTGGAAGTAGTCTGCTATCCGCTCCGACGAGAGCCATAGAGCCACGTAGAGCAGCACACTCAGAGCGATGTTGAACAGCAGCGCCGCCGAATACTCCGCATCGGTGTTCTCTTTTCGGCGAATCAGCGCCGCCGACACGCCGCTATCCACAAGCACGTTGCTCAGTGCGGTAAAGATTGCCAAGGCAGAAACCACACCAAAATCGTTCGGCGAAAGCATCCTTGTGGTAAAAATCCCCACCACGAGAGCAAACACCTGCACTCCAAATTTATCTAAACTGCTCCAAAAAAGCGACTTCGAGGTACTTTGCATTATCACTTGAGCAACAAATTTTCGCTGCCCAGCTGCAAAATTACAGTTTTTTTTATACTTTTGCCGAATAAACCTTAAATAATTCGATAAAACATGATAGAAACACTCTCTTTAATCTCAGCTTGGCTCGCTCCAACCTTTGTGGTGGCAAGCTTTTTGCTGAAAAAAATCAATCAGGTGCGCACGGTAAACCTCATAGGCTGCGTGTTTTTTGTAATCTACGGCATCACCACAGGGTGGCTTTGGCCCGTAATCGTGCCAAACGGCATCTTGGCACTGATACAGATTTACTTCCTTGTTTTCAAACGCGAAAAACCCGATACGCCTGCTACACCCGCTTAAAAAAAAGCGAGGTAGAGTACAATATGGCTATCATCGCCACGCCTACGTCGGCAAAGATAGCGAGCCACATCGACGCCACTCCAAAAGCGGCGAGTAGCATAATTGCAACCTTGGTAAAGAGTATAAAAAAGAGGTTTCGGCTGATGACGCGGTTTGTAAGCCTTGCGATGCGGATTGCCTTGGGGATTGCCTCGAGGGTGTCGTTCTGAAGTATCACGTCTGCAATCTCGATAGCCGACTGCGAGGATATTCCGCCTAAGGTTATGCCCAAGTCGCTTGCCGCCAGAGCCGGCGAGTCGTTGATGCCGTCGCCGACAAACGCCGTAGTAGTGCGGGTTTTCTCCTCTGTTACAATCCTGAGCTTGTCCTCAGGCAGAAGCCCTCCATACCACCTCCCAGCTCCGACCTCTCTGCCGACGCTCTCGGTAATCCTCGGGTTGTCGCCCGATAGCAGCACCGTCTCTATGCCGTACCTGTCGTGCAGTTCAGCGATTACCTGAGCCGCTTCGCTGCGGACTTCATCGGCAATCTTGAGGTAGCCTGCAAACTTCCCATTTATTGCCACCATTACCGTTGTCTCTGCTATCTGTAGTAGCTCTTGCGGAAACTCCACATTCTCCTCTTGGAAAAGCCTCTGGTTGCCCACGAGGACTACCCTATCCCCGCTCTTTGCCACAACTCCTCTGCCCGCCACCTCCTGAATCTCAAACATCTCTTGGCTTGGCTTGATGCCACTCCTCTCTGCAAAACGCATCACAGACCTTGCTATCGGGTGCGTCGAGTGCTGCTCTATCGCTGCCAAGGTGCCCAGAAGCTCCTCCTGCGGAATCTCTGAGGATACCTCTACCACCTCGAAGTTGGCTTTGGTAAGGGTGCCTGTTTTGTCGAAAAACATGGTTTTTAGCTTTAGCAGTGTGTCTAGGAAGTTGGCGCCTTTGAGCAAAATTCCGTTTTTCGAAGCCAAGCCAATCCCGCTGAAATAGCCGAGAGGCACAGATATTACCAAAGCACACGGACAAGATATCACAAGGAACACCAGCCCCCTGTAGAGCCACTCCGAAAAGCTATAACTCTCTGCGAAAAGAGCCGGCAGCAGCGTGATAGCCACAGCCAAAGCAAAGACTATCGGGGTGTAAACCTTAGCAAAGCGTCTGATAAAGAGTTCCGAGCGAGACTTTCGCTCCAAAGCCTCCTCCGTGAGGTGCAAGATGCGAGCAAGCGAGCTATCCTCGTAACGCCTGCTTACCGCTATTTCAGAGACAAACTCGAGGTTTATCATTCCCGCCAACACCTCCTCGCCACGGCGGATTAGTCGCGGGGTGCTCTCGCCTGTCAAGGCAG
>CAYFSY010000057.1:5041-10370 GCA_964345905.1 uncultured Paludibacteraceae bacterium
CATCGACTTTTCGCTCTGCAGGGTGCCGTCTAAGGCTACGCGGTCGCCCACCCTCGCCTGAACCACATCGCCTACGGCGACGCTCTCAGGCTCCACCTCTACGAACTCCTCGCCACGCTTTACCCTTGCCTTGGCGGGTCGCATATCGAGCAGCGCCTTAATGCTACGGCGGCTACGCCCCACAGCGGCTTCTTGCAGGATTTCGCCCAAAGTGTAGAGCACAAGCACCGCCACTCCTTCGGCATATTCGCCTATAAAAATCGCTCCCGCCGAAGCAAGCGACATCAGCGAAAACTCGTTGAAAAAGCTGCCGTGTTTAGCCTCTCTGTACATGTTTTTCAGGATTGGCAGAGCCACCAAAACCCACGCCACCACATACCACACCACACGCACCCAACCTGCGAACCATGCCCTAGAGGTGTAGTCCAGCCCAAGCCCCACGAGCAGTATCACGCCACTGAAGGCGAGGCGAGCCACATCTCCCGAATGACCGTGTTCGTGGCTATGAGCATCTATCGAGCAGGCTCTGCAACCATGATTGTGAGTATCACACATTTTATTCTAAACAATTTCAATTCTACGCCACAAAGTTAGCCAATAAGCCTTGCAAGCTGGTTGCAAATGATAGGAAAGACTCCTCCCCTTGTGGGAGGCTGGGTGGGGTCAAAAAAAAGCAACCGCCTAAAAGTTAGGCAGTTGCAGTCAATCAAAAAACTTTATGAAAAGAAAGAATTATCTGTTTTTCTCCTTCTCCAGTTGCTTTTCTAAAGCCAGAATACACTCGTCAATAGCCTGCTCGAAAGTGTCTGCTACCTTAGAGGCAAAAAGCGTCTTACTCGGTATATTAAGGTTAATCAGTGCCTCCTTGTTGTTAGCAGCCTCTGGCTTCGTTACCTTCAGAGTAACCTCGGCAGACATAGCCCTGTCGTAGAACTTCTCCAACTTAGAAAGCTTTTTATCAATGTGTTCTCTCAGCTTATCCGTTGCGCTGAACTTAATTGCTTGAATCGTTACTTCCATAATAATCTCACTATTTTATTTGTTAATAATTACGTTTGCTTTTCTGTAGGCAAAGATAAGAAATAAATTCTGAATTTTCAAATAAAAATCTGTTTTATCCTTCATTTTTTCTTAAAAAAGAGTTTAAACAAAAAAATATATCAAGTAATCGGATTTTTTTATAACTTTGTAGGCTGAATCTCTGTTTTGCTCACGCAATAGAAACAGAGATATTAGTTTTAATTTTACAGAAATAATTTATTAAAAAAAACACAGAAAAGAGATGAAAAGAATCAGTCTGATAATGATGTTAATCATTTGCACAACAAGCATTTATGCACAAAAAAACAAAGGTAAATCAAAGTCAAAAACTCCTGCCCCTGTAGAGGTAGCTCAGCCAACTACGCCAGAGGAGATTAGCTCATATGCTCTCGGTGCAAACATCGGCGAAAGCCTTACTAAAAACGCAGAGGACAATAGCATCACACTCGATTGGAATTGGATAAAAATTGGCATAGAGGAGGCTCTGCAAGGCAAAAATCGATACGATGAAGCTATGATGGCAAAGGCTTTTGGCATACTTGATAGTCTCTCTAAAGAGGGCATGAAGAAAAAAAGCGTAGAACAGCTAGAGTTTTTAGAGAACAACAAGAAAAACCCTAATATCATAGTTACCGCATCTGGCTTGCAATATGAAGTTATAAAGATGGGTACAGGAGCCAAGCCAAAAGCAACCGACGAGGTGAAAGTTCACTACGAAGGTAAAACCATTGACGGAAAAGTATTTGATAGCTCATACAATCGAGGCGAAGCCACTACTTTCCCGCTTAATCAGGTTATCAAAGGATGGACAGAGGGTATGCAACTTATGCCTGTAGGCTCTAAATTCAAGTTTTATATCCCCTATGACCTTGCATACGGCGAGAGAGGAGCAGGCGGAGGTGTGATAAAACCATACGCAACACTGATTTTCGAGGTAGAACTCATCGAAATCAATCCACAGAAAGAGGAGATACCTACGATGCAAGGCATCAAGATAAAATAAGACAAAATAGCAAAGAATAACGACAATTTAAGGACAGACTTACGGGTTTGTCCTTTTTTAAATTGTTTGAATTGTGATTCATTACTTCATTTTGCTTCGCACTGCTGGTCTACATTTCTAAATTAAAAAAAGCACCCTTCAAAAGGTGCTGATTTTGTAGAGCATACGGGACTCGAACCCGTGTCTCCGCCGTGAGAGGGCGACATCCTAACCGCTAGACGAATGCTCCATTTTCATGAATTATCACGAATTGGACTGCAAAGGTAGTAATTTTTTCTGAAAAACAACACAGTATCCTTTATTTTTTGTAAATTTGCACTCAAATTTTTGTGATTTTTCGAAAATTTAGGGTTAAGACCGATGATAAATCAACCAAAAAGCAGAAAAGAGACAAAGAAATCTGAGTACAAAACTAGCAACTTTTTCAAGTCGTTGCCATACGCACTGAGGGGTCTCAAAGAGATATTCCAAACCGAAAGCAACGTTAGGTATCAGGTGTTTGTAGCCGCTATTGTGCTCGTGGTAAGTCTTGTGCTGAAGATATCTAAGGTAGAGCTGCTTGTGGTGCTTATCGCTATTTTCTTTGTGATTTTTTCGGAGATAGTAAACACGCTTGTAGAGCGAACAATGGACCTCTACACTACCGAATACAACGAAAAGGTAAAAATTATCAAAGATATGGCGGCAGGTGCAGTGCTATTTTCGGTAGCGAGCTCTGTGATTGTCGGGATAGTGGTGTTTTTGCCCAAGATAATCGAACTTATTGGCAATTTATAAAAGATATAAAATTAAAAAACATAATAAATTGGTATGAAAATTCATCAAATTTCTTCACGACATCTCTCTATTGAGGATGTAGAACGTATTGTGTATGACGGCTATAAATTGGCTTTGAGCACAGAGGCTCAGAAGCGAATACAGGATTGCCGCGACTACCTCGACCAAAAGGTAGCCTCTCATAAAGAGCCTATCTACGGTGTTACCACTGGCTTTGGTTCGCTTTGCAACATCTCGGTTAGCGCCGACGAACTTTCGCAGTTGCAGAAAAACCTTGTAATGTCGCACGCTTGCGGCACAGGCGACCGTGTGCCAAAAGACATCGTCAAGATGATACTCTTGCTAAAAATCCAATCGCTTTCGTATGGCTACTCTGGCGTGCAACTACCTACTGTTGAACGACTTATCTATATGTTCAACGAGGATATCCTGCCTGTAATCTATCAGCAGGGTTCGCTTGGTGCTTCTGGCGACTTGGCTCCTTTGGCACACATGAGCCTGCCACTGCTCAACATGGGAGAAGTATATCAAGGCGACGAAATCTGTGATGCTGGCGAGGTTATGCGTAAACGCGGTCTGGAGCCAATCACACTGAAGTCAAAAGAGGGTTTGGCGCTGCTCAACGGCACACAGTTTATGGCTGGCTACGCCACTTGGTGCATGATTAACGCAGAGAAAATCTCTAACATGGCAGACCTCATCGGTGCGCTCTCGCTCGACGTCTACGACGGCAGAATCGAGCCATTTACCAAAGAGGTTCACACCATCCGTCCACACGAAGGACAGCTACAGACTGCCAGTCGCATAAAAGAGCTACTACAAGGCAGCGAGATTGTGGCTCAGAAAAAGGCTCACGTACAAGACCCATACTCTTTCCGCTGCATGCCTCAGGTTCACGGCGCTTCGAAAGATGCTATCCGCTACGTTAAGAGCGTGATTACCACCGAGATAAACTCTGCTACAGACAACCCAACGGTTGTACCTGAGGCAGATATGATTATCTCTGCAGGAAACTTCCACGGTCAGCCGTTGGCTATCGTGCTCGACTTCCTGGCTATCGCCGTGGCTGAACTCGGCTCTATCTCCGGACAGAGGACATATCAGCTTATCAGCGGCAAACGCGGATTGCCTTCGTTCCTTGTGGCAAAACCTGGACTGAACTCCGGCTTTATGATTCCTCAGTACACCGCCGCATCTATCGTGAGCCAAAGCAAACAGCTCTGCTCGCCTGCAAGCGTGGACTCTATCGAGAGCTCTCAGGGACAGGAAGACCACGTCTCTATGGGTGCAAACGCAGCGACTAAGCTTTATCGCGTTGTGGAAAACACCTACCGAGTTTTAGGCATAGAGCTATTCAACGCTTCGCAAGCGATGGAATTCCGCCGTCCTCTGAAGAGCTCGCCTGCTCTGGAAGAGCTATTGGCAGGCTTCCGCAAGGTTGTGCCATTCGTAGAGGTTGATAAGGTGCTCTACACAGAGATTGCAAAAGCTACAGATTTTGTAAAGAACTTCTAAGCTTTAGAGGCAGATATCGATAAAATAAAAACGCTACTCCCGCATGGAAGTGGCGTTTTTTTGAATTGTTTTGTGAGTGTATTGTTTTATGCTATTAGATCGCTTTATTAATCCTTCCTTCTAACTCCATCAGCTCTACTGATTTTAATTATTTCCAAATGTTCTTTTTGTTCGATAACTGCCTTAAGCTCTCCGTTATTTTTAAAAGATTTACCTGTTTTTTCTTTTATGGTTTTTAGAAGACCTGTTAATTTAACTTCTTTATGCTTTTTAATTTCTTCTTCAGTAATTTTAAGCACTTGGATATCAATATCTTCTTGTTCAAATATACTCCCATTTTTGGGATTATCAAAATTAATTTCAGACTGTTCCCCTACTGCGTGTTCTTTTTTTTCACAATACGCTTTATGCTTATCTTTATTTAATAAGTTATCTTTTTGTTTATCAATGGACTCTTTTTCTTGCTGTTCCGTTGGCTTTTTAATATACTTATAAAAACGCAAATTCAAGGATTCGTAATAATTGTCATAGAATTTTCGGAAACCGAAAAACGCTCCTAAAAGGATAACTGCATAATAAAAACTATCTTCAAACGTTTTTAAATAGTCTAAATTTTTGAATAATTTAGTTTGAGTAATATCATCCAATTTACGTATTTCATCACGTAACATTAAAAAAAGTGGCGCAACAACATATTGTTTAACATCGTTTTTTGAGGTTTGAGAAACATATCCTTTTTTTATCTCTTCAGTTCCTTCTAAATATTCAATAATATCGGGGAATTTGACTGTTGGATTTTCAGAATTATTTTTTTCTAAATGCTTATGTAGTCCACTTCCTTCAAAAGTTGGGTGTCCTTTACTAAAGGCAAATACTTGTCCGGCATCATAGAAATACCCAAGTGCAGAAATTTTCAAATAATCATCGCTGCAACCAAAGCACAAAAAAAGAGTTACAATGAACCAAATTTTAATTGTTGTGTTCATTTTTGTT
>CAYFSY010000058.1:0-10355 GCA_964345905.1 uncultured Paludibacteraceae bacterium
TCCCTCCCGCCTTGTATCCCGCTGATATCCTCCTCCGGAAACGTCTCTGTGATAAGCCTCTCGAGCACCTTGGCGGTATTCGACGAATATGGAGCAGGCTTCAGCATCGCACAACATCCCGCCGAGATAGCACCCACGAGCGGATTGAGCAGCAGGTGCATAGGGTAGTTCCAAGGTGCGACAATCAGCGCCACACCAAGCGGTTCGTAGTGGACTCTGCCTGCAGAGGGGAATAGCTTCAGCGGCATCGAAACCCGCTTTGGTTTAGCCCAACGGCGTAGATTCCGTAGATGATAATCGATTTCGCCGAGCACGATACTGACTTCCGTAAAGTAAGCCTCTGGGGCAGACTTGTGCAGGTCTTGCCAAAGTGCATCGCATATTTTCGCCTCATATTTTAAGATTGCCGCTTTCAGCTTCCGCAGGCTCTCAATTCTGAAATCAAGCTCTTTTGTCCTGAAAATAGCGAAAAATCTACGGTGGCTGGCAATGGTATTCCTCAAGTTATCTGTGTTTTGCATCTATGTTGAAAATATGTTTACAAATAAGTTTACCTATCGATAATAATTACCTGTTGTGGCTGTGTAAGCTCTTGTTGCATATCGGTAAAGCGATTGCCGTTGAGGTTAATGAACTGGCGGACAGCCTTTTCGTCGAGCCTGCCATCAACGATTAGGCGAGCCTTGACTATGCTTTTAGCAATATGCTTAGGTTTAAGCGTAAGGATAGCTGGATATGCTATTTCGGCAGTCTCGTCAAATCCCATAAAAGCAAATCGCAGATAGCACACCCTTTTACCATCTGGATTGTCGAGCGTTATACGAGAGCGGTCTGTAAAGCACTGCATAGAAATAGTTATAAGCAGTTCATTATCAAGATTGTGAATATAGTAAACACAAGTTGGACTAAAAACTCCGCACCCCTCTTTCTGGAAAAGTGCTATTGGCTCTCTATCAGACAAAATCTGCTTTTTACACCTGTTTACACCTGCCTTTTGAGCAAAAATAGCTGTACTACAGACGATTATTGTAGCGACAGTCAAAGCTAACCTCTTTATGTTTCTCATCTTTTTATGAAATATTTATTTGTTGATGATTTTTCTTTTGCAAAGGTATAAAAAAATCCAACAGAGTGGGTTAGTGTAAACTTATTTTGTCCAAATTTCTACAAAACGTAAACTCTCTGTAATTTCGATAAAAACAAACTCCCGTACATTTATAAACAAATATGCGATTCTCAGCGAAGTTTTATTTTTTCAGACATGAGTTTATATTTATAAAAGCAAAAGACGCAGAATTCATTTCATAATTATAAAAACCAACGAGAAATTAAATGATTTATAAATATAAATAAACATAAATATCAATCGGTTTAGATTTATAAAACAGCAGATTCGCTTTTATTAATAGGGTAGTGGAGAGCCTGAAAATACCTTTAAAATACAAATTAATTATTAGACTAAAACACCTATAATCAGTTAATTACAGCTATTACTTAAAGCAAAGGTTTATCTAACTCGACGAAGCAATGTTTAGGTTTATAAATCTGGACAAATATACCCTTATTGTACAAAATAAACACCTGCTTTTCAGTATATTATATATTGTTAGTTAAAGTAATACTTTATTTTTAGACTCTATCGGTAGGATTGCCTTTACCTACAAATAGATAGCTCTATTTCCACCACAATAGAACTTGTAAATGATTCATTTTAGTTAATTTCGTTTTATGAATCACAGTTTATCTTTATAAATCAAAATCTCATCAAAATAAATTCACTTTTATGTTGTTTATCTCAAATAAAAAGTTTATCTTTGTAAACTGAATTTTGAATTATAAAAAGGTATGAATAATCGAATTTTTTCGCTTATAGAGGAGCTAGGAATTACTCAATCTGAGTTTGCAGAACAGACAGGTATCAGCCCTGCTGCTCTCTCGCAGCTAAAGAATAAGGCTGGTAATCTGAGTGTAGATAACATTATGAAGGTTAAAAATGCATTCCCAAAACTTTCGTTTAATTGGCTTTTGCAGGGGGAGCTGCCGATGTGGGAGCGTACAAATGATTCTCAGGAGCCTAATTTATTCTCTGCTGTCGAAACAAAACCTTATACACCAGAGAGTTACGAGCCGAAAAAAACTGAAATTCCTGTACAAGAAATTCAGCCAGAAAAATCGACTCCAGCACCTCAAAAGGTAGAACCTCTTGTAGAAACGCCTAAGGTTCAGCAAGTTATCGAAAAAATCATAGAACGCCCCGTACCTGTGGAACGAAAAGTTAACAAAGTCATCATATTCTACGACGACGGCAAATTTGAGGAGCTAAGCAACGACTGATAAAATTTCAGCAGATTTCCTTACATGAGATTTTACACCTCTTTTTTTTCTGAAGTGTAGAATTTAATCTATTTTCGAGCAGCAAGATTACTCGAAAAATCACTACCTTTGCCAAAAATATGAAATAAATGTCCAAAAAACGACTAACTCTCTACAACTCAATCCGTTATGCAATAGTTTTGCTTTGCATAGCTTTTATTGTGTATCAGCTTCTGAAGGTAGATAATTGGAGTGAGGTTCTGGAGCAACTGTCAGCAAATTCAGCAGGGAATATCTGGTTTGGCGTTGTGGCTCTGCTGTTGCTGCCGCTAAATATACTTCTGGAGAGCCTACGGTGGCAGAAGGCTACAGAAAAGTTTGTAGATATGCCTCTAAAGCGTGCTATTCGCTCGGTGTTTTGGGGTTATACAGGTGCTTTTATCACACCAAACTCGCTTGGCGAACTCCCTACACGCGCCATGCTACTACCCGAAGGTTCGCGTACAAAAGCCGTTTCGATGGGATTCTTTGTGAGCCTGCTGCAAACCATTCTGATTGTGGCTTGTGGCTTGGTAGCTACGCTCTTTTGGCAACACAGCCAAACGCTAAACGTCCGCCTCACAGTCGTCATCGCTTCGGTGGTAATCGTTTTAGGTTCAGTTATAGTTCTTAAAATCAATAGTTTAGGCAAGCTATTTGGAACATTCGGACAGGGGTTTTTCCAAAAAATATCCGAAGCTTTGAACTCCGCTGGTCGCCGCCAGACTATCATGCTTGCTCTGCTTTCGCTGCTGAAATACGCTGTTTACTCCACGCAATTCTACCTGGTGCTCAGATGGAGCGGTGTAGAGATACCTGTGGCAGAGGCGTTTGTAGTGATGCCTATATTCTACCTTCTGCTTACCATCATGCCACTGGTCAATATCTTTGAGTTTGCAGTTCGCAGCTCAGTGGGGATATTGGTCTTTTCTGCATATGCCGAAAGCTCCTTGCAAATCATCGTAGCAAGCACTATCTTTTGGCTGATGAACTTCTGCTTACCAACGCTTATCGGACTATTTTTGGGAGGAGTAAAGAGAACTTAAAAAAAGCAACCCAAATCCCATTGACTTAGGTTGCTCTAATACGTTTATCCCATAAATAATCACTTTCTACCACCAGCTGCTGCTTGGCTCATGCTTTTAGCTACAATTCTGAAATTCAGAGTTTTAGAGTCCTTGTAGTTACCTTTGCCCGTAATGGTTACAGTAGCTGTAACTACATTGGTGTTATTCACGATATTAATCGTGTAGTCAGTATCCTTCACCAATGTGCGCGCACCATCTTTTAGCAATATATCTGGCTGAATAGCCGCATTGCGGAAAGTTTGGTCTTTGATAGGATTAATCTGCAACTGATTGATAGACTTAGCTGTGATGTTGAATTTCAGCTCCTTGTTGTCTTTGTAATTGCCTTTGCCAACAATAGTTATAGTAGCAACTCCTACATTGACGTTGTTCTGATAAGCCAGCGTGTAGTCCTTGTTTTTCTGCAGCGTGTAGCTACCATCTCTGATAACAAGCTCAGGAGTAAATGGTGTGCCTGTATAGACTTGGTCATTGACAGGCGAAATTATTATACCAGGCTCGCGTTCGACCTTACGATTCTCCATCGTAACACCTTCACTTTCGGTAGCTGGTTCTTGCGAGAATGCGTAATTTGCTAATAATAAGCAAGAAAGAATTAGTACAAATTTTTTCATATCAATCTCAGTTTTTAGTTAGAAAATCTATTATTTTTAGCAAAGGTAGTAATTTTTTCAACATATAATATAAAAAATCCATAAAAAAGGAGTATTTTATGAAAAATAAGCCAAATATTTTTTTTGATAGTGTGGAAATTTATAGCTAATTTTGTCCCTCAAAAGAATTTTTAATGAATTGGATATGAAAAAAATAAAATATTTGGTGGTGCTTGCTGTGGCTTTGGTAGCTCTGCAAGGGTGTAACAGTGAACGAAAAGATAGAGAGAAGGCTCTGGAGAGAAAATATACAGAACTAACTGCTTCTGGAACAGCAAGTTCCGAGAACGTAAAGGAGTTGCAACAAGAGATAAACGAATTCCTACAAAAGTATCCACGTGCAAAAAAGTCAGACCAATTTAGTGGTTATCTTACCAAACTTTCGCAGCTTTACGGGCAAAAATGGTCTGAGGAGATTGACATAAAATATAGTGATTTTATCAAAGCAGAATACCACTCAATAGACGACGCAATAGAGCAATCGAGAGCATTTCTCCAAAAATTTGAGGCTCCAGATGTTGCCAAGGTGATAGAAACTCGCCAAGATATCAACGAATACTACAAGAGCGTCAAGGAGGTGGTAGATATGTTTGAAAGGATGAAAAGCGAAGTGTTTTCTAAAGATTATGAGAACTCCACAATTGAGTCTCTAAACAGCAAAATTGTCTCCAATTATCTATTCCAAAACTCAGATTATCAGACTATTAAAGCAAGCTGGCGAGCAATATGTGCTACAGAGCGAAGCCTGCAAGCCGAAGCTGACCTAAACCGCTTGGCTGGCACTTTCCAAGAGCGAATGAAAGAGTATGCCGTAGAGGTTGCTAACGAGACATATTCAGACAAAGGACTGAGTAGCTTCAGAGTTAATCAAGCACTGCCTATCAAAGAGGAGTCTTTTAGCGGAGCCAAGCCATCTGAGGGAATACACGGCTATGAGGCTGAAGGCGTCTATACCGTTCCTATGAAAGGCAGTATTCTCGGCATCGACAAAGGCACAGTAACCATACGGCTACAGGGCAAATGCTGGATACGCTTCAACGACCAACGCGAACCTACGGCGTAATGCTCGACATAGTCGATTACTCCATAGAGCAAACCTCTGGAATGTAATAAGTTAGCTTTTCTCTTACAAATTATCAAGCTCAGCTATCTCATCTGCCACCTGCTCTGAATCGTCAGGTTCGGCAAGCTCAGCAAGTGTCTTGTAGGCTTTGCCATTGATAGCAAATTCGAGTTTTTTGTCCTCTGCAAGCTCCTCAAGGCTCTTGAGCAGACGATTGTTGATAGCTACACCACGACCTTTACCTCCAAAAGATACCTGCCTGCCACCAGCCACATCATTTATGTTTATTACAAAATCCATATTACCCGAATTTGAGCGAAGCAACGTCGTTATTTCATCAATGAGGTCGGGTTTTACAGAGCTTAACGAAGTTGATATCAATAGATTGCGAAGCATTTTCATTGAGTCATCGTCCAACATCTCAATTTGGGTAACGTTTATATCCACTTGGCGAGTAGTCTTACCTGTAGTTTTGCTTGTGTAGATACGAGGTTTAACCACTCCACGCACCAATACAAACCAATTTTTCACTAAAAACTTGGCATATCGCGTGTAGTAGTTGGTGTCGTCTGTACGCATATAGCCGTCAAAGAGGCGAAGCTCTATCATCTCTGAATAATCCTCAAGAGTGAAAGCACCATATTCATTGCCTTTCTGCGAGGTCATTCGCGAAGCAGAGGTTATCATTCCACCGATGACAAAAGGTATCTGCGTGTCCTTTACAGACTGGTCGTGAAGCGAACTTGCAGGCATCTCGTCAAGTGCAGTTTTCATGGCTGCCTCTATATCTTTTATCTCTTTAATAGTGTGCGAACAACCATATTGAATGATTGCTCGGTATTCGTCGAGCGGGTGAGCCGAGAGGTACATTCCGATTAAATCTTTTTCAAAATTTAACCTTTTGAGGTCGTTCCAAGGCTCAGCACGCTGAATTTTCTTTGGCTCTACACGCATATCCTCCTCGCCAAATAGCGAATGTTGCATGTTTTGCTTTGCAGATTGAGCCATTTTTCCCCAATCAAGAAGTTCGTTCATTGTAGTCTCCTCAAAGAAATAGTCCTCGCGTTTTATCTCTTTGAAGCAGTCTAAAGCACCCGAAAGCACAAGGCTCTCTAAGGCTTTCTTATTGACAGTCTTTAGATTAACTCTTTCGAGAAAATCAAATATAGAGCTGAAGCTACCACCCGCTTTTCGCTCCTCGATAATGCCTTCGATAGTGGCATCTCCTACGTTTTTTATTCCACCAAAGCCAAAGCGAATTTCGCCTTTTTTGTTTACTGTAAAAAACTTCTCAGACTCGTTGATATCTGGCAGAAGCACAGGAATTTTCATCGTGCGAGTCTCCTCCATAAACTTGTTCACTTCGGTAATCTTGCCATTGCTTAGCGTGAGGTTGGCAGCCATAAACTCGGCAGGGTAGTGTGCTTTCAAATAAGCCGTCTGGTACGCCAAGATAGCATAGCAAGTAGAGTGCGATTTATTGAATGCATAAGCGGCAAACTTCTCCCAATCCGACCAAATTTTCTCCAAAATCTCCTCCTTATGACCGTTCTTTTTGCCTCCTGCAAGGAATTTAGGCTTTAGCTCGTCAAGCATGTGCTTAATCTTTTTACCCATAGCCTTACGCAACTGGTCAGACTCACCACGAGTGAATCCACCCAAGAGGCGTGAGAGTAACATCACCTGCTCCTGATAAACCGTAATTCCGTAGGTATCGGCAAGATAAGTCTCCATCTCTGGAATATCATATTTTATAGGCGTTCTGCCGTGTTTTCTGTCGATAAAGTCTGGAATATAATCCATCGGACCGGGACGATACAGAGCATTCATCGCTATTAAATCCTCAAGCGTAGTTGGCTGTAATTCACGCAGATACTTACGCATTCCGGCACTTTCAAACTGAAATATACCCACCGTGTTACCCTTGGCAAACACCTCGTAGGTTGCCTTATCGTCGTAGTCAATTTTATCGAGGTCAATATCTATTCCCTTAGATTTCTTGATGTTGCGAATTGCCTCTTTCAGAATCGAAAGGGTTTTTAGAGCCAAAAAGTCCATCTTTATCAGACCGACGTCCTCGATAACGTGTCCATCGTATTGAGTTACAAGCACTTCTGCATTTGCATTTTGCTTGTCTTTGGCTGTAGATAGTGGCACAAAATTTGTGAGGTCATCTGGTGCGATGATGATACCGCAGGCGTGAACTCCTGTCTGGCGAACAGTTCCCTCGAGCTGCTCGGCATACTTCATCATCTCGGCAATATCGGGTTTCTCTTTGCACCAACGCTGCACCTCAGTGCTATATTTCATTATGTTTTTGATATTCAGCTTTGGCGCCTTGCCTGTTACCTTATCCTTGTATTCATCGAGGTTGTCGGGGATAATTTTTTTGAAATTATTTACCTCGTCCAACGGGATATTTTGCACACGTCCTACGTCGGTAATGGCGAGCTTTGTAGCCATTGTGCCGTAGTTAATGATGTGTGCCACAGAGTTTTTGCCATACTTTTTGGTTACCCACTCCAAGACAGACGACAGACCGTCATTGTCGAAGTCGATGTCTATATCTGGCAGAGAGATACGGTCTGGGTTTAGGAAACGCTCAAAGAGTAGGTCGTACTTAAAAGGGTCAACGTTTGTGATGTGCAGGCAATACGCCACCACCGAACCCGCTGCCGAGCCACGTCCCGGACCTACCAACACTCCCAACTCATTTTTAGCCGCTGCCACAAAGTCCTGAACGATAAGGAAGTATCCGGGAAAACCCATTGTCTTTATGGTGTTTAGCTCAAAATCCAAACGCTCCTTTATCTCATCAGTAATTTCAGCGTAACGCTCTGCTGCTCCGTCGTATGTGAGTTTTTGCAGATAGTCTGCTTCGAGCTTGATTCTGTGTAGCTTATCCACTCCACCCAAATCTTTGATACGCTTCTCAGCAACTTCTCCCTCAAGTCGCACTCCGTCAGCGGTTATGGTGAACTCTTTTATCAAATCCTCGTCGCTAAACTTCTCCTTGTACGACTCCACTGTGCCAAACTCCGCAGGAATCTCGTAGCGAGGCATGATAGGACTTGAATCAAGCGAGAAAAGCTCTACCTTGCTTGCCACCTCGAGCGTGTTTTCGATAACCTCAGGGTGGTCTGCAAAAATCTCTCGCATCTCGTCTGGGGACTTCATATACTCCTCTTTTGTATATTCGAGCCTGCCTTCGTCTGTAATCTTTTTGCCTGTAGAGAGGCATACAAGCCTTTCGTGAGCATCAGCGTGCTCGGCTTCTACAAAGTGCACATCGTTTGTGGCAATAACCTTTGTTCCTGTCTTTTCGGCAAGTTCAAAAATCACCTCATTGACCTTCACTTGGGTTTGATATACCTCGTCGCTAATACCTGAACGCGTAGGTTTATGTCGCTGAACCTCAAGGTAGTAGTCGTCGCCAAACACATCTTTGAACCAATGAATAACCTCTTCAGCCTTATCAATTTCGTCATTCATTATCAGCTGTGGAATTTCGCCTCCCAAGCATGCCGAACTGACAATCAGACCCTCGCTATATTTTTTCAAATGGTCTTTATCAATACGCGGTTTGCTGTAAAATCCGTCAGTGAATGACTTTGAGACCAACTTGCAGAGATTCTGATAGCCTTTCTTGTTTTTTGCCAAAAGAATAAGATGGGAACCGCTGTAATCCACGATTATATCTTTATCTTTGCTGGCGAGATAAATCTTTTTATTTTTATCCTTGTCGTAAAGTGTGCGAGCTGCACAATACGCCTCTACGCCTACAATTGGCTTGAATTCAGCTATGCGTTTTGCCTCCTCTTCTGTGATTTTTCCCTCCTTTAACGCCTCTTTCGCACCTTTTTTTACTTTTTTTACGTAATCCAAAAACTCCTTTGTGCCATACATCGAACCGTGGTCGGTAAGAGCTACAGCAGGCATCTCACACCTGATTGCCTTATCTACCAAATCCGAAAGACGACTCATGCCGTCAAGCACTGAAAAACAACTATGTACGTGCAAATGAACAAAACTCATAACCTTATAATTCCTTTTATATCGTTGAAAACTAACTGTTTGCTAAAAAATTCTTATGGTTGTAAAGTTACAACAACCGCTTGACTTTTCCAAAAAGTTTTCCAAAAAAAACTCTTTTAATTGAGTAGTAGGCTTCTATATTTTTTCATCAAAAACAAAAATAATATGCAACATTTTACCACTTTTTGCGTCTTCAGAGTAGAAGTGTTTTTTTGAAATAATTTAATCCATAAAAGTCATATGAAAAACTTTAAGATTTTAAGTCTAATGGTATTGACTTCAGTGTTGCTTACGTCATGCATGCTGGAGCAGACTTGTGACAAGATTACTTTAGAACGCCAGAAAACTTTGATTTACGACAATCAGACTGAAAAAGACCTTGTAATAGAGTTATTTATAGAGTCTCAAGACAGTCTGAATAAACGTTGTGAAGCTCTGCAGATGATTCAATTTGAGTTTTATAAAGCTACAGAAAAGGATTGCGGACACTACAATCCAGAAGATGTCAGAGAGCTTGAAACATCAGTTTTTGGCGAAAAAATATATAACCTTACAGACACGACTTCAGCCACATTTGCTTTCGGTCCGAATGAATTTTTAGAGAATATTGAATATGGCCAGAGATACATCTACAAGCAGAGATATTCGAGTGGAATGAATGAAAATAGAAGTAGGGAGTGGTCTAAACTGATGATAGACGAAGGGTTTATAAGCACTTTTTTTCAAAAAGATTCGACTATGATAGATCGTTTCGCTGATTTTTATACAAAATAAAAAAACATATTACATTATATCATGAAAAAATATTCCATTATACTACTTTGCACAACAGCAATACTTGCAACATCTTGTGTTCGTCACAGCACTAAACACATTGTCACAGGCTATACCGCTAGCTATGTCAACGAAACAGAAAGTACCCTGGCGGTAGTTTGTAACGATGAAGATTCGCTAAAGTTTATAGCTCCTAACGATAGCGTAGAGTTCTATTTCGAAAACGACTATATTGAAGAATATACTCATTCAATTTGGTCGAAATACAACTATAGCATATACGAGTTTATAGAGGTTAAGAAAGAGACTCTATACAATCTTACTGACACCACAAAGCTCGAAGTGGATTTATCTGGAAGGTACGCTGCATACTCAGATCTCTATAATGCA
>CAYFSY010000059.1:0-10231 GCA_964345905.1 uncultured Paludibacteraceae bacterium
CATCTAAGCTATATCTGACCTGCTTTTTGGCAATGACTTGGTCGATAGAGAGCAGTCGCTTGGCGTAGTTTGCAAACCTACCAGGTTGCTCTATACGCTTCTTTACCGCCACGCTTACCCAAAGCTCTGTGCGTGGCAGGAAGTAAGCTACATACTCTTTTGGCAACTTGGCTTCAGGCTCTATCCTCACTACATTTGTCTGTGCCTCAAGCGACAGCGAGGTGCCGAAAACCACAGCTACAACTATTAAGTTTCTTATGTATTTCATATCAATATCTGAATTTTGTGCAAAGTTAAGATTATTTTTACAAAAAAACCAGCCAAAGATAGCATTTATACTTTTCTTTGTTCAAAAAGTTTTTATTCCTTTGCTACATCAAAAAAAAACAGCCCACAACTTTCGCTGCAGGCTATTTTGTATAAACTCATCTCTGAGTGTTACTGGATCAAATTGGACCTTGCTCGAGCATTGCCTTAGCTATCTTCATAAAGCCAGCTATGTTAGCGCCCTTCACATAGTTCATATATCCGTTCTCGTCTCCGTACTCTACACAAGCATTGTGGATAGACTCCATAATCTGGTGTAGCTTAGCATCAACCTCTTCTGCAGTCCAGCTGAGGTGAGCAGCGTTCTGAGTCATCTCCAAGCCAGAGGTAGCAACACCACCAGCGTTTACAGCCTTACCAGGAGCGAACAAGATTTTTGCTGCTTGGAAAGCGTGGATAGCCTCAGGAGTACAACCCATGTTAGAAACCTCAGCACAGCACCAAGTACCGTTAGCCAAAAGTTCTTTAGCGTCGTCGCCGTTCAATTCGTTTTGGAAAGCACATGGAAGAGCGATGTCGCACTTTACAGTCCAAGCCTTTTTACCTGCTGTAAATTTAGCTTTTCCTGGGAATTTAGTAGCCATATCCTCTACTTTGTTGCGGTTTGAAGAACGCATTTCGAGCATATAGTCAATCATCTCCTTAGTGATACCCTCTGGGATTTCGCAAACTCCGTCAGGACCAGAGATAGCTACAACCTTACCGCCAAGCTCAGTTGCCTTTGTAGCAGCACCCCAAGCAACGTTACCGAAGCCAGAGATAGCGATGTTTGCTCCCTTGATGCTCTTGCCTGCAAGTGTAAGCATGTGTTCTACGAAATACAATGCGCCGAAACCTGTAGCCTCTGGACGGATCAAAGATCCACCCCAGTTGATACCCTTACCTGTGATAACAGCAGTGTTGTATTGGCGAGCAAGTTTTTTGTACATTCCGTACATGTAACCAATCTCACGAGCTCCAACGCCTACGTCACCTGCAGGAACGTCTGTATCAGGACCGATGTTTCTCCACAACTCAAGCATAAATGCATGGCAGAAACGCATGATTTCGCCGTCTGATTTGCCTACTGGGTCGAAGTCAGAACCACCTTTACCACCACCCATAGGTAGAGTAGTAAGAGAGTTTTTGAAAGTCTGCTCGAAACCTAAGAATTTCAACATAGACAAGTTAACTGCCTTATGGAAACGCAAGCCGCCTTTGTAAGGTCCGATAGCGCTATTGAACTGAACGCGGTAACCGATGTTGTTGCAAACCTCACCTGCGTCATTTACCCAAGTAACACGGAATGTGAACACACGGTCTGGCTCAATCATACGCTCAACGATTTTAGCTTTTTCGAACTCTGGGTGCTGGTTATAAACCTCCTCAACAGATTCTAAAACTTCTTGTACAGCCTGAATGAATTCGCTCTCACCAGGGTGCTTCTCCTCCAAAGAGGCAATGATTTTTTTTACATCCATAATAGTATAATGATTTAAATTTTAAATAAAATATTCAATTTAAACAGTCTGTTGTTCAGAGATTTAAGAGCTCTAAACTCCAAAATTTCCAAACGTTCAGCAAAGTTAATAAACTTTCCTCATATAAAAAAACTTTCAGAGGGTTTTTGCAAAAAATTTAAATAATAAATCTTGTCTGGTGTATAATTTATCTAAAATTCTTTTAAAATAAAACTCCCAAATAGTTAATTTTAATCGTTTTAGTCGTAACTTTTTTATAACTTTGTCTGCTGATTAATTATCGGTATAAATTAGAAAAATTTTAAAGATTATGAATATAAAAAGTAAAGGAACAATTCTGCTATTGGTAGTAGCACTTATGGCAACGGCTTGCGCCTCACCAGCAAGACTCTATAAGCAAGGGAAATACTATCCAGCAACTTTGGCTGCAATAAAAAAACTCCGCTCTAAACCAGATGATATCGAGACTCAGCAGATTCTGAAACAGTCGTATAATTCAGCAGTAGAGAACTCGCTCCGCACGGTAAACTCTCTGCAGCACAATCCAGACCCAGTAAAGTATTACAATATAGTTGTTCAATATCAGAATCTATGCGATATGGCGTCAAAGATATACTCTACTCCGGCAGCTTACAATATCATTCCAAACCCCACAGATTACTCTGAGGAGCTGGCTGCTGCTCGTACTGCTGGTGCAGAAGAGTATTATAGCAAAGCAATGGATCTAATGGAGTCAAATAGGGTTGAGGATGCTCTACTGGCACATAATTACCTAAAAAATGCCAACAACTTTATTGCGGGATACAAAGATGTAAATATTAGAATAGCAGAAGCTCGAGAGAAATCTATACTAAAAGTTCTGGTAAAACGTCCAATTGTGCCTCAGGCTTACAGCCTAGAGGTGGATTTTTTCTACGAAGATCTCACAATGGAGCTTAACCGTCTTAGTAGTAAAGCTGTCGACTTTTTCCTGCCAAACTATCCTCGCGACCTATACATACACCACTCTATTACCCTAGACTTTACTAGCTTCAACATGGCGGAGCCGAGAGAAAGACGTCGTGTAGAGCGTTGCACAAAAGATAGTGTACTCACAGGCTATACCAACGTACGTGGCAATAGATATCCAGTGTATGGAACTGTCAAAGCTACGTATATCGAATACACCATGGAGGTAGCAGCCACAGGAACACTCAGTATTCGAATTACAGACAATACTACAAACCGTACTGTATATCAGGATAAGGTTGCAAGCACACACGTGTGGGAGACAAAGTGGGCAACATATCAGGGAGATGAACGCGCGTTAAGTCCTAGACAACAAGCAATGTGTCGCCAACGACGAGAGGCTATACCTCAGCCACAATACTTCTTCTACGAAGTAAGCAAGCCGATGTATCACCGTGCTGTGCAGTCAATCTCAAACTTTTATAGAGGCTACTAACCGCCAAGAATTTAGGCAATACCACTAATTTTTTGTAATTTTGCAAACCCACTATTTTGGGGGGTAAAAAAGAGAAACGTAAAAGATGGCAGTCAAAAGAGTAAAAAAGACGAAGCAACCACGAAACCACAAACTCATGATTACGCTCAACGACAGCGAACAAGAGTTTATAGACTCCTATTGCAGGAAACACCAAATCTCAAGCAAAAGTAAGCTGGCACGTGAGATTATCATTCGTCATATACTTGAGGATTTACACCACAATTCGCCTACACTTTTCGACTAATTATTTCAGGAAACAGATTAAATTATCTTATACATAAAAAATATAAAAGGAAAAAACATGATAAAAAAAATATTGACACTAACAATGCTTCTTCTGTGCAATGTAGCACTCTGGGCTGTTCCTGCTCGTAGAGCTCCTCTGAAGGTAACTCAGCCAGACGGCACAGTAATTACAATCGTGCTCAACGGAGACGAACACTTCCGCTATCTTACTACCGAAGATGGACTTCTGATAAAAAAATCATCAGACGGCTACTACCGCTTTGCTTTGATGAACAGCGAGGGAGAGCTGCAAGAGACAAACTTTATCTGCCGCGAGCCAAACCAGCGAAGTAAGGCAGAAAACATCTTTATAGAAGATGTTTTGCGACACAACAACTTTAGAGAAATATCACACAAAGTTCGTTTAGAGAATATCGAGAAAAAAGCATCAAAAATGCCTGCCATGAGCCAAGAGAGACGCACTTCGCGCTTCATAGGCGACCAAAAGTATCTCGTGCTACTTATTGGCTACAAAGACTTGGGCTTTAGAAGCACTCGTACATATTTCGACAACATGATGAACCAAAAAGGCTTCAGCGCCAACGGAGCTATTGGGTCGGCTAAAGACTACTTCGAATACTGCTCAAACGGCAAGTTCAGACCCCAGTTTGACGTTTACGGTCCGTACACTGCAAAAAACAACATGTCGTATTACGGCAGAAACGTTGGAGGATCTGATGCAAACGCCGAAGCCTTAGTAATAGAGGCGTGCCAGCAAGCCGCTGCTCAAGGCGTAAACCTTAAGCAGTATGACCTCGACGGCGACGGCTATATCGACAACGTTTGCGTATATTATGCTGGCTATAGCGAGGCTGAACACGCTCCAAGCGACGCCATTTGGCCACACAGCTATGCAGTATATGGCAGTCCAAATATTGGAGGAGTAAGAGTGAAAAAATACATTGTGATGTCTGAGCTACGCAGAAATTATGGCACAAAGAACTCTGGAATCGGAGCCTTCTGCCATGAATTTTCGCACTACTTAGGATTAGCAGACCTATACAATACAGATAATAGCGGACAGACTGTCTATGACTGGGACTTGATGGATGGCGGTTGCTACAACGGACCGATAGGCAACGATAGAAACAGCGAAGGAGACGTTCCTGCGGGACACTCTGCTCATCAGCGCTTCTATTTGGGTTGGCTTACTCCAGAGATATTAAATGAAAATGGCAAGTACTCACTTACAGCTCTTGGAGAGACAGACAACAACAGTTTTCTCATCTCTGAGAACCCAGACGACACACATAACCTAGATGGAGAGAATCCAAATCCAAAAAACTTCTTTTTGCTCGAAAATCGTCAGCGTAAAAGCTTCGACTCGTATCTACCTGCTTCGGGAATGCTAATTTGGAGAATTATGTTTAATAGCGACAATTGGTACTACAACTCTCCTAACAACTCCAAACCCTACGGCATGGATATAATAGAGGCAGATGGAAGAGAGAGCATGGACACACAAGACAAAGATCCTTTTCCACAAGCAAACAAAACCGCTTATAAATTCACCTCATACACAAGCAACTCTTGGGGGAAAGAGGTAAAAAACATAACAAGAAGTGGCGAAAAGATTACATTTGATTTTATAAACGACTCTACTGGATACACTAATACAGAAGCCTCTGCTACGGACTTCATAATAGGCACACTTGAAAACAACAGCTGGATAATAGAGGCTTTGGTAAAAAATGGCGAGTATCGTTACTGCTTATATTCTGTTGCGGGAGAGCTACTCTCTAAAGGAGATTTCCACAGTACAGCAGTAGTATCATCTAGCAATTTATCCGTAGGCTCATATATCCTCTGGATAGAGAATGTAAGGCTAAAACCGACAGCACTGAAGAAATACACCACAGTACCTGTTCTAAAAACTTATTGAGAAAAACATTTACAATAAAAATCAACATGATAAATTCAATAGAAGATATACAAAATGAGATAATCGAGGAGTTTGCAATCTACGACGATTGGCTCGACAAATACCAATACATCGTGGAGCTTGGCAACGCTCTGGGCGACTTCCCAGACGAGGAGGAGACCGACGAGAACCTCATCAACGGCTGCCAGAGTAAAGTGTGGCTTGTGGCAGACTACCAAGACGGCAAGGTTTACTTCAAGGCAAAGAGCGACGCCATTATCGTAAAAGGCATAGTATCACTACTGATACGCGTACTTTCTGGGCAGACAACAGAAGACATCCTTGAGACAGACCTGCATTTTATTGATAAAATCGGACTAAAAGAGCACCTTTCGCCAACCCGCTCAAACGGACTTTTGGCAATGGTGAAAAAGATGAAAACCTACGCTTTGGCATACAAAGCAAAATTTGAGAGTTAAGAAAAATATAAAAAACGAGATATAGCAATATGAAGTACAATCACCCAGAGGATAACGAGGAGTATAAAGGCTTGAATATACAGCGTGCAATGGACGAAGCGCCATCTATGCGAAGTCCCTACTTTAAGGGCATAAAGAGGCGTCCTGAGTATTCGGTGGACGAATATGTAAAAGGAATTTTAGACGGCGATATGGCTATCTTGGCTCAGGCGGTAACGCTTGTAGAGAGTGCCAACGAGGAGCATTACATCAAGGCACAGAAGGTAATAGAGAAGTGCCTACCACATTCGGGCAATTCGCTTAGGCTCGGCATCACAGGTGTGCCGGGAGCGGGCAAGAGCACATTTGTAGAGAATATCGGAATGGATATCGTCTCGATGGACAAAAAGCTCGCTGTGCTGGCTATCGACCCAAGTAGCGAAAAGACCAAAGGCTCGATACTCGGCGACAAGACCCGTATGGAGCAGCTCTCTGTACACAAAAACGCATTTATCCGACCTTCCCCTTCGGCTGGTTCGCTCGGCGGCGTGGCTCGCAAGACCCGCGAGAGCATAATTCTCTGCGAGGCGGCAGGCTTTGACGTGATTTTTGTAGAGACAGTAGGCGTAGGACAGAGCGAAATCGCTGTACACTCGATGGTGGACTTCTTCCTACTGATACAACTTGCAGGCACGGGAGACGAACTGCAAGGCATCAAGCGAGGCATAATGGAGATGGCAGACGGCATAGTGATAAACAAAGCAGACGGCACCAATATCGACAAGGCAAACCTCGCCAAGAGCCACTTCCAGAACGCACTGCACCTATTCCCAATGCCAGACTCTGGCTGGTCGCCAAAGGTGCTGACATGCTCGGCATTCCACCACCTAAACCTCGACGCTGTCTGGAAGATGATAACAGACTATGTGGAGTTTACCAAAGAGAATGGATACTTTGCAGAGAAGCGCCTGCAACAGTCGAAGTACTGGATGTACGAGACAATAGACCAGCAGCTAAAAAACAACTTCTACTTCAACCCAATGGTAGAGGCAATGCTAAAGCAGGCTGAGGAGGACTTGATAAACAACAAAATAACGCCATTCATTGCAGCCAATAAGCTTTTCGATGCTTATAAGAATGATTTGAAGGGGAGGTGATTTGAAATAGAGCAAAGAGTAAGGAGCAAGGAGCAAAGATAAAAACACAGAAAAGGGACAAACAATGATTTGTCCCTTTTTTGTTTTACTCTTTTTGAAAGACAGATATTACCTTTTGTCTTCGAATCCGAACTCCTTCCAAAGCTCTTGTTTGACGTCGAGTTTGATGCGTTTTTTAGCGTCAGCATACTGCTTTTTGATGGTCTTCATCTTGTCGTCAAGCTGTGCGGTCTGCTCTTTTAGAGCGGCTTTTAGCTTCTCTTGAGCAACGTTCAAAGACTTTGCCTCCTCGACAATCGCTTTGAGATTTTTGCTAAAATCGCCTTTTAATGCTTCAGGCATCATCTCTTGATTTGCAGTCATTGCCTCTACAAGCACTTCAGTGCTGTTGATAATCTCTGCATAACTTCTTTTAGGTTGCGATGACCTCTTTTTTACATTGGTGTTTTCCATAATACAACAATTTTTTAATTATAAATTATATCATCAATAAAATGATTTTGATAAATATCTTCGTCAGTGATGTAACAAATTACTTTTGCAATGTAACAAATTACTTTTGCAATGTAACAAATCACTTGTGCAATGTAACAAATTACTTTTGTGATGTAACAAATCGCTTGTGCAACATGACAAATTGTTTAAGCGATGTAAAAAAACTGTTGGCTACACGTTGATTTTTCACTGTTCTATCACTTTTTTTGTTTGTATTCAGATGCAAATTTACTGTTTTTTTTATAAACAGACAAATGATTTTTGAAAAAAATATCTTAAACCAAATTCAAAAAAAAGACACCCATTTATCATGGGTGCCATTTCTTTATTCATTATAAGAAGTCAATTAAAATCTATATCCTGTTGTAAGGTTTATCATTCCTTTATACCCAAAACCAATTTCGCCACCAATATAGAAATTTCTTCCGTAGCTGATACCAAATGCAGTAAACTGTCCGTAAAGACTTGTTTTTGTTTGATTAAATCTCTTTTCATTATCTACATTATTATTATCTACACGCACTACAGATTTATCAAACTTCATGCCAAGCTGTGCGCCTAAATACATTTGCAAGTTAGGTTTGTTGTAGTACGCCCACTTAAAGGTAGGTGCAAAAAAGAAAGAGTTCATATCATCAAAGGCAGGGTAACCCGTAATATCACTAATGAAATTCATTGAAAATCTATCTGTATGTATATAGCCTGCGGTGAAACCATAAGCTATATTCTTTGTAGCAAAACGATAGTAGCCGAGCGAAAGGCTTGGCGACATGTTTTGTGTAGTTTTGTTGTCGTTATCTATGTATTCACTATAGATATTCAAAGCCTCTCCTACCTCAAATTGAACTTCATTCTGTTTGTAATCTTGTGCAAAAGCACTCAACGAAAGCAGTACAACTGCTGCTGATAAAAATAACTTTTTCATATTATAAAACATTTTAACATTAATTATTTATTTTATTATTTATTCATGAAGACTCCAATGCTTGGAACTGAAAGGTTTCCAGAAACTTTAGCAATTCTTAACCATGATTTTCCCCCATTTCCTCTTACAACATTAAATACGGTATATTCCCATGTTTCATCTTTAACACTTTCATTAATGACTAATTGCCACTCAGGCTTATTTGACCAGTTAATGTAATTGTTTCTTGTTATATCATAAATACAACCGTTAGTATTAACAAATATATTCCCTTCTGTATAATGGCTTTTATTACGCCATTTTGTCCACCACAAACACTTTCCCTTTTGCTCATTAATAACAGTGGTTTTTAGCGTTCCTTTGTTTGTGCCTTTTATCCAATTGCTTGATGTTTTTGCTTTTACAATTACACGAGTTCTATATTTTTTATCATTACTATATTTCACTATTTCATCTTTTTTACTCCCAAAAGGAGAATGATAATTGTTGTCAGGTTGAGAGTTGTTGTTCCCCCAACTATTTGTATAATTAGGGTAGTCCTCTCCTAAATCTCCTATTAAGTAAAAACCTGATCCAGACAAAACCACTTCTAGTTCATTTTCTTGTAGTGCCTTAAGCATAGCAATTCCATCGCCATCATTAATAGTAGCTATGGTTACTGAATCATTAAAACACTTATACACCATACTGTCTATTAAATACATCCCGTGTGAATTTAAGAAGTATTTTTCAGTAACATTGTGGAGAGCTGGCAATACACTTATTCCATGTCCTACACTCTCTTCAACAGTAACGGAATTTGGATACTCTTGCAACAACACTTGGAGGTCTTCTTCATCAAATTCTTCTAAATTCAAATTTCCATAGAACTCTTCTGACCTCAAAACAAAAGACTCATTGCCTAACAACTCTTCCGAATAAGCAAGCCTTTCTTCTCCAGATAAATTAGATAGCTCTTCAACCGCTGCATCAAAATGTTCAGTACTCTTAAAAAACAAAATGCCTCCTGCATTTCGAATTTGACTAATAGACTCTGTAGCATTTGGTGATGCTTGTTTGCGAGATGGTTCTTTACTTATTAGTTCCTGAGTGCAACTAACTGAACTAATTACCGCTACTGTAAGTAGTAGCAAACTTTTTACTTTGTTTTTTCTTGTCATTTTTTTATTGACTTTAAAATTACGGCTCTAAAATTACTATTCAAACAACAAGTAGAGCCTTTAGCTTGCTGCTCAATTCTCAGGTGCAAAGTTAAATAGCTTTTGTTAAAGAAATGTTAAGGAAATATTAAGAAAATGTTTAGACAATATTGTTCTTTTGTTACATAGAGATATACATATACTATTTTTCACAAAGGTTCAAGATAACTTTAGAGGATTTTTCCTCAAAATTTTCAGCAAAGTTACATAAATATTTTGATTTCTGCAATTATATCTGAATTCACACTCTTTTATATGCAAAAAAAATGTTTGTTTGTGTACTCCTCTGAACTTGGCTAAACGCACTTTGCATAGTCCCCAAAAGTTTTCAATTCCATTAATGTGATTGTGTCCATTTGCGAACTCATTATCGCTATGTTTGACTCTAAAATGCTCTTTGTAGCCATAATTAACAAGTCCATCGTAAGTCTTAAATCCGTCTGTATAGAGCACTGTGTTTGGCTCAATTTTACCTTGAATAATTGGCAATAACTCGCTCACAGAGCAGTTTTTGACGATTTGAGTGTAAACCTTATCGCCTCGTTTAAGCATTCCGAAAACGGGTGTTTTCCCTTTTG
>CAYFSY010000060.1:0-10209 GCA_964345905.1 uncultured Paludibacteraceae bacterium
CCGATTATGCCCGCTCTGATGGCGTATCTGATAAGTTCCACTGAGTTTTCGAAGCCCAGCTTGCGCATGATGCTTGTCTTGTGGTGCTCCACGGTGCGAGCACTGAGGTCGAGCTGCTCGGCGATTTTCTTTATAGAGAGTCCGCTGCAGAGCAGTTCGATTATCTCTTTCTCTCGGTCTGTGATATTTACATCGTCTGCCATCTGGAATGCAGATGTTTTAGATACATACGCGCCGTACATAATCTTGGCTACGTCTCTGCCGTAGAATAGCTCATCTCGTTGCACCGCTTTTATGGCATTTACCAAATCCTGCTGAATCGACATCTTGCTCAGATAGCCGTCTACGCCTATGGAAATCAGCTTTTCGGCTGTCTCGGTGTCTGTCTCGGAAGATAGTATGATGATTTTTATCTTTGGATAGGTTGCTCTGATGATGCTGGCGGTCTCTATCCCGCTCATATCAGGCATTATAATGTCTAAAAGCACAATGTCGGGGTGCGTATTTTGGGTAAGGTGCATAAGTAGCTCCTGTCCTGAACCGTATTCTGCTAAGACCTCTATGCTTGGCATCGTCTCTTTTATTACAGTCCTTACGCCTATTCTCAGAAGCGAGTGGTCGTCCACCAAAATGACTTTATTCCTAAGATTATTATCCATAATATATATATTGTTTTACATTTGAGTTTTCAAACTAAAGCTAACAATTGTACCCTCGTCTTTTATGCTCTTTATGGCAAGACTACTATTGTTTTTTGCCAATAGGTCGCGGCAAAGCACCAAGCCAAGTCCTGTGCCTTTCTCGCCTCTTGTACCTGAACGCACCTCTACGCTGAGGTTTTTAGAGTAGAAGTTTTGTATCTGCTCCTCCGTCATACCTATTCCATTGTCGCAAACAGATATTGTAACGAGCTCTCCCTCTTTTACACACGAAATCTTTATATCCTCGCTTACGCGGGTAAATTTTATTGCGTTGTTAATTAAATTTTGTAGCACAATGCCAATCATCTGTTGGTCTGCATAGACAATGCAAAACTTAGGTAGGCTTTCGTGGCGTATGTTGATAGATTTGTTTGAGGCAGCCAAGCTATAGAGCTTCACGGCTTTGTCTATCAATGGTATTATGTCGAAATGCAGTGGCGAGTATTTGGCACTATCGGTCTGAACACGCGCCCAATTTGTGATGGTCTCTATCAACGCCACCTGCTCGTTTGCACTCTCTTGCAATGCGTGGCAACCCACCTTGATATCCTCGTTGGCAAATTCCGCTACTTTTTTCGACATAGCGTCTATTGCCATCTTTTGTGCAATGGTGGGTGCTTTTAGGTCGTGTGATATAATTGAAAAGAACTTGTTTTTCAGCTTGTTGCTCTCCTCGAGTTCGTCGGAGCGCTTCTGTTGTATCTGTTTCAGATAGAGTATAAAGCTTATGATAATCAGCATCGATAGTATTACAATTACGCCTATCAGAGTTATGTAAAACGTGGTCTGCTCTTGGCGGCGTTTGTCCTCTATCAGCTTCACTTCGCGGAGCTTGCTACGCCGTTGCTCAAACCCTACGCGAGTCTCAAGGAATAGGTCTTGATTTTGGTTGCCTATTATCTTGTTTCTCATATCGAGGCTCTGCTCATAATAGTCGAGTGCTTTAGACATGTTGCCCATCTGTTTGTGATATTCGTAGAGCAGTTTGTAAATGTCTATCTTACTCTCTGTTGCGTTTATCTTGTCGGCTATATCAGAGGCACTGTTGATGTACTTGTAAGCTTCGGCACTCTTTTTCTGTTTTAGACTAACTCTACCCATATTTATATACGCCACGAGCTGATGCCAAGGGTCTTTTAGCTTCTTTGCATATAGAAAACTCTGTTCGTAGTTATTTGTAGCCGAATCCAATTGATTTTCTTTTTCGTAGATATTGCCAAAATATGAGTAGCAGAGCGACATTCCTATGTCAGAGGTTGCAAGTCTGTTTTGCTCCATCGACTTATTGTAGTAATACATAGCCGTGTCGTGAATGTTCTGCCTCTCATACACAGAGCCTATATTTGCGTAGTTGATAGCCTGACCGATATTGCTCTCTAAGCGCTTTTCTATCTCAAGTGCACTTGCAAAGAGCCTTTTGGCATCTCCATAATAGCCTAAGGTAAGGCTTATGTTTCCAATGCCGTTGTATGATACGGTGCGGTTTTTCAGTGCATCATACGAGGTTGAATCTGAAAATATTTCTGATATTTCCAAAGCTCTATGATGGTAACCCATTGCCTCTTTGAATGCACCAACGCGTCTGAAGTCTGTACCAAGGTTGTTGTATCCACGGATCAATTCTATGGTGTCCTTTAATTTTGTGGCAATCTGTAGCTCATCATTGTGGTAGTGTATAGCATTTTTGAAGTCAGAGTGATCGCGATAATATTTTCCAATTTCTCGACTTAGTATCATGCGCTTTAAATCATTGTCTGTAGTGTCTAAAGCAACCAAGAGGTTGTCTATACCTTTGACTTTGCTAATGTCACGCTCAGCCTCTTTGCGAGTATCGTCAGAAATAGTGAGTTGCTCGCTTTGATCGCGACAACTTATAGGTACTATTATCAAGAATAGAAGTAAAAATAACTTTAGCCAACGCATTTTAGTCTGACTTTTTATTAATTATTATGACTGCAAAGATAACAAATAATTGACAAATATTGATTATTGATTTTAATATTTATTAATGTTTAGTTAGGCTATTGTATAAAACGTTATTTTTTTGTAATTTTGCAAGATAAAAAAAACATTGATAAAAAGATAAAATGATGACGTCAAAAGATATAAGATTGGCTTTCCTTAACTTCTTCGAAAGTAAGCAGCATAAGATTGTGCCGTCGGCACCAATGGTGATAAAAGACGACCCAACACTGATGTTTACCAATGCTGGTATGAACCAGTTCAAAAACATCATCTTGGGCAACGACCCAATAAAGTACCCACGAATAGCCAATTCGCAAAAGTGCCTCAGAGTGAGCGGCAAGCATAACGACTTAGAGGAGGTGGGGCATGACACCTACCACCACACTATGTTTGAGATGCTTGGCAACTGGTCGTTTGGCGACTACTTCAAAAAAGAGGCGATAGAGTGGGCTTGGGAGTTTCTCACAGAGGTGCTTAAGATAGACAAAGACCGCCTCTACGTTACTGTATTCGAGGGAGCCGCAGACGAAGGGCTCGAAAGAGACGCCGAGGCAGCCTCTATTTGGGAGAAGCTAATCCCCGTATCCCGCATCATCAACGGGAACAAGAAAGATAACTTTTGGGAGATGGGCGATGTAGGTCCTTGCGGACCTTGCTCAGAGATACACGTAGATATTCGCTCTGAGGCAGAACGCCAAAAGATAGACGGTATCACTTTGGTAAACCACGACCACCCTCACGTCATAGAGATTTGGAATCTTGTGTTTATGCAGTATTCGCGTAAGTCAGATGGCTCGCTTGAGCCACTTCCAAAGAAGGTTATAGACACAGGAATGGGCTTCGAAAGGCTCTGTATGGTGATGCAGAGTAAGCTCTCAAACTACGACACAGATGTATTTACACCGCTTATAAGCGAAATCAGCAAGATAACAGGCGTAAAGTATGGCGAGGACGAAAAGATAGACATCGCCTGCCGTGTAATTGCAGACCACGTTCGTACAGTGGCGTTCTCTATCGCAGACGGACAGCTTCCGTCTAACGCCAAGGCGGGCTACGTGATACGCCGTATCCTGCGCCGTGCCGTTCGCTATGGCTACACATTCCTGAATACTCGTGAAGCCTTTATGTATCGCTTGGTAGATGTGCTTTGTGCAACTCTTGGCGAGGCTTTCTCGGAGATTGTTGCTCAAAAGTCGTTGATAGAGAATGTAATACGCGAGGAGGAGGAGGCTTTCCTTCGCACGCTTGAGACAGGTATAAAACTGCTCGAAAAGAGCATTGCAGATAACAAAGGTGGAGTCCTCGACGGCAAAGTCGCCTTTACGCTCTACGACACCTACGGCTTTCCGCTCGACCTTACGGAGCTTATTGCCAAAGAGCACGGCATGACGGTGGATACTAAGGAGTTTGGCGAGGAGATGCAGAAGCAGAAAGAGCGTGCACGCAACGCTGCTGCCATAGAGACAGACGATTGGGTGCAAATATCTGAGGGCGAGACCGAATTTGTGGGCTACGACACCACAGAGGCGGAGACACATATTTTGCGTTATAGAAAAGTAAAGCAAAAGAACCGCCAATACTTCCAGATTGTGCTTGCTAAAACACCTTTCTACGCCGAAAAGGGCGGACAGGTGGGCGATAGCGGACACCTCACCGGAGCAGACGGCTCTAACATTGATATTATCGACACCAAAACGGAGAATAATCTAAATGTACATTTGGCTGAAAAGCTACCAGAAAACCTTTCGCAGAAGTTCCACGCGGTGGTGGATGATGAGCGTCGCTCGGCAATTGCTCGAAACCACTCGGCAACGCACCTTCTACACGAGGCTCTACGCGAGGTTCTTGGAGAACATGTGGAGCAAAAGGGTTCGTTTGTGAGCGACGACGTGCTTAGGTTCGACTTTTCACACTTCCAGAAGCTTAGCCGCGAGGAGATTCGCGAGGTGGAGGCTTTGGCAAATAGGCGTATCAGAGAAAGCCTATTTCGCGAGGAGAACCGCTCTGTGCCTATCGCTGAGGCAAAGGCAATGGGAGCAATGGCTCTTTTTGGCGAAAAATACGGCGAGAGCGTGCGTGTGATAAAGTTTGGCAAGTCAGCAGAGCTATGCGGTGGCACCCACGTAGGAAACACAGGCGAGATAGGAATGGTTAAAGTCATCTCCGAGAGCTCTATCGCAGCGGGTATCAGGCGTATCGAGGCAGTTACAGGCGAGGCGGTAGAGAAGCTGATATACTTGCAAGAGGATATTCTAAACACAGCTCGCGAGCTATTCAACAACACTCCAAACCTCTTGAAATCTATCCGAAACGCTGTGGAGGAGAACAAAGATCTGCAGAAAAAGGTTGAGGAGTTCCGCCAAGAGAAAATATCAGAACTATCTGATAAACTACTAAAAGAGGCAAAAGAGGTAGATGGTATCAAAGAAATTCGTCTGAAAACTATCTTACCTCCAGATATGGTGAAAAATCTTGTATTCAACCTTCGCAATAGAGTGAGCGAGAAACTTTTTGTGGTAATCGGCTCGGTATTTGAGGGTAAGCCATCGCTTACTGTTCTACTTACGGACGATTTGGTAGAAGCGGGATACAACGCCACAGCAATGGTTCGCTCTGCAGCCAAAGAGATAAACGGTGGAGGTGGTGGACAGCCATTTTTTGCTCAAGCAGGCGGAAAGAAGCCAGAGGGTATAGATGTAGCTATGAAGCTCATTAATTTGTAAAAAAACATTGTGGCAAAAAGGATAAAGCCATTTTTATAATAACGAAAGAATAGGAGAATTTAAAATTATGAGTCTATTATATCTTGAGGAATACATTGCATGTAGTGGTTATGTTTCGGCATTAAATACTGGTTTTCAGTTTATGACTTTAAATCAAGGCAAGCAATTCCAATACAACGATGAGAAGAGGGTTAATCTGTTGGTTTTCCTTATTAAAGGCGAAGCCACAGTTGCTCGCAACGGCAAAAACTATACCATGAAAGAGGGTAATATATACCTATATGAGGCGCTACATCAAGTTAAGTTTTCTATGAGAGCAGAACTGGATTGTCGGTTGATGGTTCATTATTTTGATATTCCACTAGAGTTCTGTCAGAAGCTGGCTTTAGAGTCGTTATATCGCTATGTCTCTGAAAAAGATAATGATTCGGATGAGGCTAAGTTTATGCCTATCCATGAAAATATATCAACTAATTTTTTGGTTCCGCTTAAGCACTTGATGAATGCAGGTGCTAGATGTAAGCATCTATTAGAGCTTAAGCATCAGGAGTTGTTTTTCTATTTTCGTTTTTTCTATACCAAGCAGCAATTGGCGGAGTTTTTCCAGCCGTTATTATCTCGTAGTTTGGATTTCAGGCAAGTTGTAATGGCAAATTATCGAAAGGCTGTTACTATCAAGCAGCTAGCAGAGTTGTGTCATTACTCAGAGACCTCGTTTAAGTCAGAGTTTATAAAAAACTTTGGAGAGACTCCTTACGCATGGTTTTCTCGTCAGCGACTGGCGGCGATAGAAGCAAAGTTGATGGATAAAAACATACCGTTCTCTGCTATCATCGAGGAGTTTAACTTCTCTTCACCTGCTCACTTTACTACATATTGTAAGAAAAATTTAGGTAAAACACCTAAGGAGTTGCGACGAGATTTTAATGCTGGAAAATAAAAGTTTTAATAAAATAAAATAAATTAGATTAATAGTAATATAAAAATAAGGAGTATATCTTATGAATTTTAATGAATTTTCGAAAAGGCATATCGGTATTTCTGAGGAAGATTTACCAAAAATGCTAAAAACTGTTGGTGTAGAGTCGATGGACGAGTTGATTTCTCAGGTTGTGCCTGAAAAGATTCGTTTGCAAAAACCACTTGACCTGCCAGAGGCGATGACCGAACTGGAGTATATGAACCACATCAGAGAGCTTTCTGAGAAAAACCTACAGTTTGATAACTACATCGGAATGGGCTACTACGGTACTGCTACGCCATCTGTGATACTTCGTAATATCTACGAAAATCCAGTTTGGTACACATCTTACACGCCATATCAGGCTGAGATTTCGCAAGGCAGACTTGAGGCTCTACTCAACTTCCAGACGATGATAACCAACCTGACAAACCTTCCGCTGACAAACTGCTCGCTACTCGACGAGGGTACTGCAGCAGCAGAGGCTATGACTATGATGGCTGGTTTGCGTTCAAAAGACCAAGTAAAAGAGGGAGTGAACACACTCTTTGTTGATAGAAATATATTCCCTCAGACTTTGGCTGTACTGCAGACTCGCTCTACCCCGCAAGGCATAAAACTTTTGATAGGCGACTGGAAGACCTTTGACTTCTCTGAAAAGATATACGGAGCTATCCTGCAATATCCAAACTCAGATGGTAAGGTAGAGGATTACGCTGCGTTTGTAGAGAAGTGCCAAAGCCACGGAGCCAAAGTGGCTGTAGCGGCAGACATCATGAGCCTTGTGTTGCTTACAGCGCCAGGCGATTGGGGAGCTGATATCTGCTTCGGCACAACTCAACGCTTCGGCATACCTATGAACTACGGAGGACCTTCGGCTGCTTATATGGCTTGTAAAGACGACTATAAACGTAATATTCCAGGCAGAATTATTGGCGTTTCAAAAGATGCCAACGAAAAATATGCTCTACGTCTTGCATTACAAACACGTGAGCAGCACATCAAACGCGACAGAGCAACTTCAAACATCTGTACCGCACAGGCTCTGCTGGCTACAATGGCTGGTTTCTACGCTGCATATCACGGTAATGAGGGCTTGCAAGATATCGCTATGAATATCCACGTAAAGGCTTGCTTCCTTGCTCTGGAGTTGGAGAAGCTTGGCTACAAAGAGTTGAATGGCGATTTCTTTGATACGCTGAAGATCCAGCTTCCAGAGGGCGTCGGTGTAGAGACTCTACGCGAAAATCTTGAGGAGAATTGGATCAACGTTCGTTATTTCGACGGAGAAAACGTTATAGGTATCTCTATTGACGAGACATCTTCGATGGAAAATATCGCGGTGCTTATCGCTGTAATGGCACAAGTAGCAGGCAAGGAGTTTGGCGAGGATGTAAGCGATGTAGAGAATATTCGTATTCCTGCAGAGCTGCTTAGAAAAGACCCTGCGCTGAAGCACGAGATTTTTGAGAAGTATCACTCAGAGACCGAGATGATGCGCTACATGAAGCGTCTAGAGAGAAAAGATATCTCTTTGGCTCACTCAATGATACCTCTTGGTAGCTGCACAATGAAGCTCAATGCGGCATCGGAGATGCTACCATTAAGTTGGGCTGGCTTTACCAATATGCACCCATTTGCCCCAACATGGCAGGCAGAGGGTTACCAAGAGCTTATTGCCAATCTTGAACAGCAACTCTCTACCATCACTGGTTTTGCTGCTACAACTCTTATGCCTAACTCAGGAGCAGCTGGCGAGTATGCAGGATTGATGACAATTCGCAGCTATCAGAAGGCTAAGGGAGAAGGACATAGAAATATTGTGCTTATACCAACCTCTGCACACGGCACCAACCCTGCAAGTGCAGTTCAGGCAGGCTATGATATAGTGGAGGTAAAATCAGACGAAAACGGTAATATCGACGTTGAAGACCTCAGAGCGAAAGCAGAGGCAAACCGTGATAATCTTGCTGCTATGATGATTACCTATCCTTCTACTTACGGTATATTTGAGCAAGAAATTCTGGAGATTATCAAGATTGTTCACAACAATGGCGGTCAGGTTTATATGGACGGTGCAAACATGAATGCTCAAGTAGGAATTACCTCTCCTGGATTCATTGGTGCAGACGTATGCCATCTGAATCTGCATAAGACTTTTGCAAGTCCTCACGGAGGTGGCGGACCTGGTGTAGGACCTATTTGTGTAGCAGAGCATCTTGTGGAGTATCTGCCTAAGCACGGTTTCTTGGAGGATGATCCAAAGACTACTGCTGTAGCATCTGCTCCTTGGGGTAGTGCAGGAATCTTGCCTATCACGTATGGCTATATATCTATGATGGGAGCAGACGGTTTGGAGTTGGCTACAAAGGTGGCTATACTAAACGCTAACTACCTATGCCAGCACTTAGAGGAGACTTATGGAATTCATTATACAGGAGCTACAGGCAGAGTAGGACACGAGATGATACTAGATTGCCAGCAGTTCAAAAAATCGGGCATTACGGAGTCTGATGTGGCAAAACGCCTGATGGATTTTGGTTTCCACGCACCTACGCTATCGTTCCCAGTGCATGGCACGCTGATGATAGAGCCTACGGAGAGCGAATCGCTTGAGGAGCTAGATAGATTTGTAGAGGCTCTAAACATCATCAGAGAGGAGATTAAAGAGGTTGAGGACGGCAAGGCAGATCCCAAAAATAACGTTTTGGTAAACGCTCCGCATCCAGACTACGTCGTGGCAACAGACAACTGGAACTTCCCATATTCTCGTGACAAAGCAGCATTCCCAGTAGAGTGGGTAAAAGAGAATAAGTTCTGGCTCACAGTAGCACGTGTAGATAACGCCTACGGAGATAGAAATCTATTCTGTACCTGTATGTAGTAATAAATGTTTTGCGATGCAGTGGAGATTAGTGCTCTGCTGTATCGCTTTTTTTTAATATATATTGAATTTTTATAAAAGAAGAATACTAAGAAATGAAAAAATCATTAGCACTTTTTATCTTAATGTTTTTGACCTCTGCTATAGGGATACAGGCGCAGCATGATGTGCTTACTATCAACGGTGACTTGAGCTCAAAGCAGGCGAGCGCTACAGAGCAGTCTGTTGTGCAAAAGCAAACACTAGCTCACTGCAAGTAATTGTTTCATTATTTCAGTATATTTTTGGTGTACAAGACCGTGCTCTTGCTATATTTCAGGTAACTCCGAGCAGTAGCGCCGTAAGACACAAAGGGGGATATTTTACAGACTACACATTCCAAGAGTATGGTCTCTCGTATTTGATAGAGTATTGTAGAGCTACAGAGGAGGATTCAGAGATATTTACAGGCGGAGCTCATAAGGATACGATTCAGTGTATGCGTGGAGATATTATACATGCAATTTTTGTGCCAGAAGATGCCTCTGGTAACCAAGGAGAGGCTGTGCATTTTCAAGTAACAGTGCCTGTGGCGAGTAGTTGCGAGCTGGTAGAAAGTGACGAATTGCAAATATATCCTATGCCAAGCAATGGCAATTTCACCATTGATATCGACAATTTTGATGTTGCGGCTAATATAGATATTTTTAGCATTACAGGATTAAAGGTGTATTCTACAGCTGTTATGTCTAATAAGATGAATATCAGCCTGCCAAACCTTGCAGATGGTGTATATCTTGTAAAATATACTGTTGGACAGCGTAGCTTCTCGAAATATCTGATAATAAGAAAGTAATAGGCGTGGCTTTAGCATAATTGCTTAAATAAAAAGGTAGGGGAGAAAATTCTATTCGCCCCTACTTTTTTTATAATAGCTATGTTTATGGTTCAAGATAACTTTAGAAAAGAATTATCTTTGTAAGTTATTTTGTATCA
>CAYFSY010000061.1:0-10153 GCA_964345905.1 uncultured Paludibacteraceae bacterium
CACGGCTTTGGTCTTGACGTTTTTTATCTCTACCTTGCTGAGTATCTGCACTGTATCGGTGGTAAGCTTACTCTCGTCGATGATTCTGGCAGATGCCAAAGTCTCTTTCATCTGAGCAATTTTCATCTCGAGCAGTCCCTGAGCCTCTTTGGCTGCATCATACTCTGCATTCTCAGAGAGGTCTCCTTTGTCGCGAGCCTCCGCTATCTGGGCAGATATAGCCTTTCTGTCTACTGCCTCCATTCTTGCAATCTCCTCGGCTAACTTCTTGTAGCCATCCTCTGTCATATAAGTAATTGCCATAATAAATCAAAGTTTAAAAAAATGATAAACAAAGAGAATTCCGACTTTTCTCGCCAGAACTCCCACTTTTTTTTGCAAAGATACTAATTTTTTCTGTAATGCAAAAGTTTACGACGTTTTTTCCTCTGTTTTTTGTCTATTTAACTCTCTGCCTCCTATTTCGTTATATTAAAAAAGCAATGCTCAGATAGACCATTATCGAGACAAACACGCCACGAAGGTAGTTCCACTTCTCCAACATATTGCAGAGAAAAACCGCAATGAAGTTTGGCACCATCGATACGAGTATCAGGTTCGTTAGGATATTGGTTTTGCGGAAAAAACTCAGCACTTGGCTCAATTCGTCTGGTCCAGTGTAGAAAGTCTTGTAAAAGATTGTAGCAAACACTATCGGTATCACCAACCCCAACCCTAAACCTATCATAAACTGAGCCACAGGGCTCTCTATCTTTGGAAACTTAGCCATAGAGTTTTTTTACCTTTTTAGAAGTCTAAGGTCTTTAGTATCTGGTAGTTTGTCATATCCACAGAGACTGGCTGAACAGAGACAAATCCCTCTGATAGAGCCGTTTCGTCGGTGCCTGTAGCGCCTGGCTCGTCGTTTTTGAACCAACCTGTCATCCAGTAGCAACTGCCTCCGAGTGGTATCTCTGAGCGATGAATCTCTTTGTGCCAAGAGCCACCCGACTGACGTGTAAGCCTAATCCCTTTGAGTTTGCCTACTGGTGCATTGACGTTGAGGCAAAGGTTTTCTGGCAGGGTCTGGTCGTTCAGCACTTTTTCTACAATCTGCTTGAAGTATGGCTTGCAGTACGAGAAGTCGGCTCCCATAGTGTGGTCGCAGAGCGAAAATCCGATGCTACGGATTCCATGTAGCGAACCCTCGATAGCCGCTCCGAGCGTGCCTGAGTAGATGATATTGATAGAGGCGTTTGAGCCGTGATTGATGCCTGATAGTATAAGGTCTGGTTTGCTTGTCAGTTCGGGCATCTCCTCAGATAGAGCGAGCTTGATGCAGTCGGCAGGTGTGCCTGTGCAGGCAAACATCTTTAGCTCTGGGGTGTCTTTTAGCGTTTCGTACATCAGCGGAACGGTAATGGTAAGGGCGCTTGACTGTGCTGACCTTGCTCGGTCTGGAGCTACCACTACCACATCTCCCAATGGCATGGCAATATCTATCAGCTCTGTGATGCCTTTAGCGTAAATTCCGTCGTCGTTTGTTATCAATATAAGTGGTCTTTTCATCTCTTTTTTCTTGATTTTTATGTGGTTAATAATGTTTTGGTTTTTAAGAAATTTGTCGATAAATATCTATAATATCCTCTCGACTGATGCGGTCGAAGTGCTCTTTGAAAATCGTTACAATCCGTCCGCTCATCTCTACAGATGCGGGCGAGATTAAGAGTTGCTTTTCGGTATCCTCCTCGTAGAACTGCGTTGGGCGGAACTTCTTTCGTGGAAAGACGAACAGTTTGTATTTTCCCGCCTCGTAGCAAGCCACGAGGTTTAGCATATTTTGCTCTATGTTTTGCTGGAAATGGTTGTAAAACAGCCTCTTTATCTCCTCCTCAGAGCTTCCCTCGATACAGAAAACGTGGCGTAGGTAATCCTTTACCTCTGTAATTTTGCAATTTTCTTTAGAATATATCTCTGCAAAATGGCTCTGTGGCATAGCCTCAAAGTCAGCTATCACAGGGAAGTTGCGTCTCTCTGCCGCTTGAAAGTGGATGTGAAAAGGTGCCGACGCTCCGCAGTTTGCTCCGTTGAAAAAGACTGCAAAGTCTGTCATCTGCCGAGCAAAGTAGAGAAAGTCCTCGAAGTAGGGCATTATCTCTTGCTTCTGATGTATCTTGTGGGCAATGGTAAAGTGTATCGGGAAAATCGGATATGGGTTTACCAAAAGCTCGAAGTTTCCTGCAGGTATAGCGTTTTGCTCCTTTGGACGAACATCAGAACAGAGGAAGCAGGTATGTTCGTTGTTTGATGGCTGTGTCAGAAAAGGCTTGTCGGTCTTACGCATGGTCTCCATGATAGAGTGTACGCGTGCAGCGGTAGAGCGTATGCGAGCGGGGTTGCAGACAACCTCAATCTTGAAGTCGCCGAAATCAAACTCTTTCGCCTCGCTCTGTTTCATCTCCTCGTATTTGTCGTGGGCGAGTTGCCACTGCTGAAGCTCTGTCTCGAATAATTTATATGCCTTTTGCTGTAAATCCATCTTTCTTGTTTTTTTGTAAAAATTATCTCTCTATCACAACTCTATCAATCTCTTGTCCTGCCTTGTGGGTCTTTAGGTAGTGTACAGGTTTGCCAAGTTTATTAAAAAACACAGTATCCATACGGTTTGCGTGGGTGTGAGCACCAAATATCAGGTCGATATTGGAAGTTTGAGTAGCCAATAGGTGGTCGTCATCGCCTCTGCCGGGCGAGTATCCCAAGTGCGATACCGCCACGATAAAATCCACACCTGCGTTGCGTAGGCTATCGGCGTAGTAGTTGCCACGCTCTATTGGGTTCTGATACTTTATTCCTCCGAAATTGGTTTGCAGAATTAGACTTTCGGGCGAAATACCGAAACCGATTACTCCAATCCGCATTCCGCCACGTTCAAACACCTCGTAGGGCTTTACCAAACCCTCGAGCACAGTGCCTGATACGTCGTAGTTGCAGACAAGCACAGGGAAAGAGGCTAAACGCAGAAACATCGCCAAGGTGTCGAGACCGAAGTCAAACTCGTGGTTGCCGAGCGTGATAGCGTCGTAGCCAATGCGGTTGTAGGCTGCTATCTCCATTCTACCGTGATAGAGGTTGAAGTATGGCGTTCCCTGCATCATATCGCCTGCATCGAGTAGAAGTGTGTTTGGATAGATGGCTCTAAGGCTATCCACCAACATCTTGCGAGCTACAAACCCACCGCGACCATCTTTTGGCTCCACCTGTGAGTGTGAGTCGTTGGTGCAGAGTATCTGAACTTTCGATTTTTTTTCTACACAAGAAGTTAGTGTTACAAGTGATATAAGTATAATAATCAATGTATGTTTTTTCATCTCTCTGAACTGCTTGTTTGTTTTACAATAACTTCTCCGCGAAGTTCGGACTTTATGGTCTTTTTATTCCTCGTCTGTTGCCTGATGTAGTCTATTACCACATTGCGTAGAGGCAAGCCAAAAGAGTGTTGCTTTGTGTGGTTTGCTAAAGGATAGAGGCGGTCGTTGCCAAACGAAAGGTAGTCGTTTGTCAGCACTTTATATGTCCTTAGCGTGTCTATCGGCGCGTTGTTTACCTTGATGTTTTCTGCATACTCTTTGTTCACAATCGTCATACGGATGCCGCTTGTAACCTGTCCTCCCTCCTTGGCGATGGCTTGGCTAAGCTCCTCCATGCTCTTCCCGTCTAAATCGAGCAGCACCAGAGTGTTGTCGAAAGGTACAATGCTGTAGATATTGCCTATGGTTATCTTCCCTTTTTGTAGAGAATCCCTGATACCACCGATGTTTGTAATGATGCAGTCGTAGGCATAGCCTTCGCTTTTGGCGTAGTTGCCAAAGATGTCTAAAAGCAGGTTGCCAAGTAGCGACTCAGGCAGACCGCTTGTCATCGACTCCTCTGCATAGCCTATTGGCACAGACATCTGGCTCATCATCGTCTGCCTATATGGCTCAAGCCAACGTGCAAACTCGCTCGTGTCTGCTCCCGCAGCGGGCACCACAGCTACAAGCTCTGTCTTAATAACCCTTGGTGCAGGCTTTTCCGCACAAGAGGCGAAAATTGCTCCAAAGATTAGTAGTAGAATTAACTCTTTTCTCATGTTGTTTTGTATTTTATACTGGTTTTATTTGTAAAAATTCCCTTTCGAGCCTTTCGAGCGAAATCTCGTCCCTGTCGAGCCGCGTGATAATCTCTCCGTGGTTTATCAGAATCACGTTGGTGCAGATAGCTGCCACCTCTTGCAGTATGTGGGTCGAGAAAAGCACTGTGTGGCTCTTGCCAAAACTGCTGATAAGCTCGCGGATTTCGAAAATCTGGTTTGGGTCGAGTCCCGTGGTGGGTTCGTCGAGGATTAGTATTTTGGGTTTGTGGATAATGGCTTGTGCCAAGCCTACACGCTGGCGGTAGCCTTTAGAGAGCTGTCCGATGAGCTTGTTTGCCTCTGGCATGAGTCCCGTCTGCTCTATGGCAAACTCCACCGCCTCTTTTTTGTTTTTCAGTCCGTACATCTCTGCCACAAAGCCAAGATACTCACGCACATACATATCGAGGTAGAGCGGGTTGTGCTCTGGCAGGTAGCCGATGTTTCGCTTGTAATCAACCGACTTTGAGCCGACCACCTCCTCGCCGCAGACCTTTACCGAACCGCTCTCTGAGGCAATGTAGCCTGTGATGATTTTCATAATGGTGGACTTGCCTGCACCGTTCGGACCCAGAAGTCCTACTACTTGTCCCTCGTCTGCCGCGAACGATACACCCTGCAAAACCTGCTTGCCGTCGTATCGCTTCGATATATTTTCAACCTCTAATGTAACTTGATTCTGCATATTAATATCTTGGGCAAAAAACTCAAAATTTTGCCACGCAAAGATACGAAATTTTTTTGAATTTAAACCATTAGTGCAGAGCAAAATGTTGTAATGTAGCAAATGAGAAACATTTGAGGTCTTAATAAACCCTTTATGTCCTTAAATTCTCAATGTTTCAAAAAATATTTGGTAACAAACTGTTGCCATTTTAGCAAATGAGGCTAAACATTCAACAAAAAATTGTAACTTTGCAGGTTAGAAAAACTTTTATTTAAATAATTATGGAAAGAGTTGTTATAAAAGAAGCCTTGAAACTGAGAGATTTCGGCAAAGAGATAAACGTAAAGGGCTGGGTGAGAACCCGTCGTGGTAATAAGAATGTAGCCTTCATCGCACTGAATGATGGCTCTACGATAAATAATATACAGGTGGTGGTAGATTTGGCGAAGTTCTCTGAGGAGGAGCTAAAAGGCATCACTACTGGCGCGGCAATCTCTGCTACGGGAGTGCTCACAGAGAGCATGGGACAGGGTCAGAGCGTTGAGATTCAGGCAACTGCAATCGAGCTCTACGGCACAGCAGACCCAAACGAGTATCCGCTACAGAAAAAGGGACATACCTTGGAGTATTTGCGAGAGATAGCACACCTGCGTCCGCGTACAAACACCTTTGGTGCGGTTTTCCGTATCCGTCACCACATGGCGATGGCTATTCACTCGTTTTTCCACCAACGTGGATTTTTCTATTTCCACACGCCAATTATCACATCGAGCGACTGCGAGGGTGCCGGACAGATGTTTCAGGTAACAACCTTAGACCTCTGCGACGTAAAGAAAACCGACGACGGCTCGGTGGACTACTCACAAGACTTCTTTGGAGCACACACCGCACTGACCGTATCGGGACAGCTCGAGGGAGAGCTGGGAGCTATGGCTTTAGGAGCAATCTACACCTTCGGACCAACATTCCGTGCAGAAAATTCCAACACACCACGCCACTTGGCAGAGTTTTGGATGATTGAGCCAGAGGTGGCATTCCTCGACATCACAGGCAATATGCAGTTGGCACAAGACTTTGTGCAATACTGCATCAATTGGGCTCTGGAGCACTGTATGGAGGACATCGAGTTCTTGGCAAAAATGTACGACCCTGAGCTGATAGATAGGCTGAAATTTGTGGTAGAAAACGACTTTGTACGCCTCACCTACACCGAAGGAATCGAGATACTGAAAGAGGCTGTGGCTAAGGGCAAAAAGTTTGAATACAAGGTTGATTGGGGAGTGGACTTGCACAGCGAACACGAGCGTTACCTCGTAGAGGAGCACTTCAAAAAACCGGTAATTGTAACCGACTACCCAAAAGAGATAAAATCTTTCTACATGAAAGAGAATGCCGACGGCAAGACGGTTCGCGCCATGGACGTGCTTTTCCCAAAGATTGGCGCAATCATCGGCGGCTCGGAGCGTCAGGATAGCTACGAAAAGCTCAAAGCAAGAGCAGAGGCGATGGGAGTGCCACAGAGAGACATCTGGTGGTATATGGACAACCGCCGCTTCGGCACCGCACCTCACTCAGGCTTCGGACTCGGCTTTGAGCGTCTGATACTATTTGTAACAGGAATGCAGAATATCAGAGACGTGATACCATTCCCACGCACACCAAAGAGTGCTAATTTCTAATTAAAAACTTTTTTCAGGAGAAAATGCAACACAATTTATTTGTTTACAATACACTGACTCGTCAGAAACAGCTGTTTAAGCCTATCAACGAACCATTTGTAGGAATGTATGTCTGCGGACCGACCGTTTACGGCGATGCTCACTTGGGGCACGCTCGTCCGGCAATTACGTTCGATACGCTTTTCCGCTGGCTTAGGCTCTCTGGCTACAAGGTTCGCTATGTCCGTAACATCACAGACGTAGGGCACTTGGAACACGATGCCGACGACGGCGAGGACAAGATTGCAAAGAAGGCTCGTTTGGAGCAGGTGGAGCCGATGGAGGTGGTGCAACACTACACTATCCTCTACCACAACGCCATGACTGCCTTGAATGTGTTGCCGCCATCTATCGAGCCACACGCCTCTGGGCACATTATGGAGCAGATAGATTATGTGCAGAAAATTTTGGATAACGGCTTCGCCTACGAGAGCGATGGCTCGGTATATTTCGATGTAGAGAAGTACAACGAGAAGCACCGCTACGGAATACTTTCTGGTAGAAATATCGAGGATACACGCGAGGAGACCCGCGAGCTCGACGGACAGTCCGAGAAGCGCAACCAAGTGGATTTCGCTCTCTGGAAAAAGGCTTCGCCTGAACACATCATGCGTTGGAGATCGAAGTGGAGCGACGGCTTCCCCGGCTGGCACCTTGAGTGTTCGGCAATGGGGCAGAAGTATCTTGGCGAAAAGTTTGATATCCACGGTGGCGGAATGGACTTGATTTTCCCACACCACGAATGCGAGATAGCTCAGTCTGTAGCTGCTCTGGGGCACCCAACGGTAAACTACTGGATGCACAACAATATGATAACTGTCAACGGACAAAAAATGGGCAAATCGCTTGGCAACTTTATCACGCTCGACGAGTTCTTTACTGGCTCGCACAAGATGCTCGAGGCTGCCTACTCGCCTATGACTATCAGGTTCTTTATCCTGCAAGCACACTACCGCAGCACTCTCGACTTCTCGAACGAGGCTCTACAGGCTTCCGAGAGAGGCTTGCAACGCCTGACAGAGGCTTACGACAGGCTGCAGAGGATTAAACCTGCCTCTGCCACCACAATAGAGGTGCCTAACCTACGCGAGAAGTGCGATGAGGCTATGAACGACGACCTCAACACACCGATTGTAATCTCGCACCTTTTCGATGCAATCAGGGTAATCAACACCGTTGCAGACGGCAAAGCGGAGCTCGAGGCAAGCGACTTGGAGAGGCTAAAGACGGACTTCCACTACTATATGTTCGACGTGCTGGGGCTAAAGGCAGAGCAGAGCGACAGCAAATACCTTGAGCAATACCAAAAGGCGATAAACCTACTGCTAAACCTCAGACTTGAGGCTAAGCAGAACAAGAATTGGGCTCTATCTGACAAAATCCGCGACGAACTGACATCTTACGGCTTCACCATAAAAGACACCAAAGATGGCTTCGAGTGGAGCGTGTGATTAAAACAAAGAGCAAGGAATAAAGATTGGTTCAAGATTAAATAGGCAAATACGAAAAAAGGGACAAACCACACAAGTCTGTCCTTTTTTTATTTTTTTATGATACCACTCTATTACTACTCCAGCGAGTTCCAGCCCTGAGCCCTGAATGGAATAGTGGTGCCTTCGCGGGTGATAAGTAGTGCACCTTTCTCTTTTGGAATGATATGTCCGATGACGTGGATGTCGTCGAGGGCTTTTAGCTTGTCGTAATCGGCAAGAGGCACGGTGAAGAGCAGTTCGTAGTCCTCGCCGCCGTTTAGTGCCACGGTAGTGAGGTTCATGTTTAGCTCCTCGGCTGTGGTAGCCGTCAGGTAGTCGATAGGGATTTTCTCCTCATAGATCTCACAACCGCAGTCGCTGCTCTGGCAGATGTGCATCACTTCTGACGAAAGCCCGTCGGAGACGTCCATCATGGCGGTTGGCTGGATGCCACTCTCCCGGAGCCTCTCGATGATGTCGCGGCGCGCCTCTGGCTTGAGCTGTCGCTCGAGGATATACTCTTTGGTGGCGAAGTCTGGCTGGAAGTTTGGGTCTTTTACCTGCTCGAACACACGCTTTTCGCGTTCGAGTATCTGCAAACCCATGTATGCCGCTCCCAAGTTGCCAGAGACGCACACCAAGTCCGTAACATTCGCTCCAGAGCGATAGACAATTTTGCCATCCTCGCCCTCGCCAAGGCAGGTGATGTTCAGCGTCAGACCCGTCATAGAAGCCGATGTATCGCCGCCGACAAAGTCCACCTTGTATTTGTCGCAAGCGAGGATTATCCCTGCATAAATCTCCTCCAAATCCTCCACCTCGAAGCGGCTCGAGACACCGAGAGTTACGAGTATCTGCTTGGGTTCGCCGTTCATGGCGTAGATGTCAGAGAAGTTTACCACAGCTGCCTTGTAGCCAAGATGCTTTAGCGGAGTGTAGGTAAGGTCGAAGTGGATACCCTCGAGCAGCACATCTGTGGTGGCAAGTAGCTTTTTGCCTGTGTAGTCCATCACAGCGCAGTCGTCGCCGATGCCGTGCAGGGTAGATTTATTGTAGTGGCGGATATCTTTTGTAAGCCTATCTATCAGCTTAAACTCGCCCAATTCGGAAATTTTCATCTCTTGGTTCGATTATTTTTTTTGAAAACAATGTTTTTATAAAAACCTACACGTAAGGCGTTTAACCCACACCGACAATCTTGTATAAAAACAAAAAAAGGTAAGCTTACTATATCGCACCGCTACAACCTTCTACCCTTGCTGCGGTCAAGCCCTGGGGGATTCAAAGGGAGCTGGTCGTATAGGACTTACCCGACTGCAAAGGTAATACTTTTTTTTGAATTGACAAAATGGTGGCTGGAAAACCGACGACAATTGTACCACCACTTCGGGATTATATGCTAAAAAGCAACATCAAATTTTATTTTTTCAAAAAAGTCTCAAAAAACATTTGGAAATTTGGATTTTTTTTATTCACTTCGTTGTCAATTTCTAATAAATTAAATATAAATACAGTTATGAGAAAGATATATTTTATACTGTTCGCAGGTATTTTGCTACTTTCTTGTAAAAAAGAGCAAAATACTTATGTAGAACTCTACTATCAAGGTAGAACCCCTCTGCACTCTACCTTCAATGTACCCCTAAAATTTTATTCTGAAGGGGAGTTGGTGCTTGATATGCTACTTTGGAGCCTCGACTCTACTCTAGAAAGCGGTAGATACACCATCTGTCCAGACGAATTTAGTGTAGGATGGCATAAAGGGTATGTAAGTAAAACTTTTTCGAGAGATGCATGCCATTGGCGTGGGGAGCTTATAGTAGATGGATATATAGATGTACAGCACGACGGAGATATATACTCATTCAATATAAACCTCACGGACATAAAAGGCAAAAACCATACACTACAATACTCTGGTAAGGTAATAAACAAACGCTCTACGCAAATAACGGAGTATCTTGGCTTTTTTCACTCTCTATATTTTAGTAAATATGAAGCTACTAATTATGAATCAGAGCATTATAGCATGGTTTTAATCACAGGAGATTTGTCAAGTGTCTATTACAGACAGCTGTCTTTCGCATTTATACCTGAATCGATGGCAAGTCCAGAGGGGCACTACAGTGTAGGAAATGACCATGTG
>CAYFSY010000062.1:0-1569 GCA_964345905.1 uncultured Paludibacteraceae bacterium
GAGCGTCTCGATGTCTGAGTGTATGTAGGTGCACCTCACGCCGTTCTCTCTGAGGTATTTATCCAGCTCCTCCGCCATCCGCTTGGTAAGCGTTACCACCAGTGTCCGTTCGTCTTTCTCCACCCTTTGGCGAATCTCCTCCAGCAGGTCGTCAATCTGGTAGCTCGTGGGACGCACCTCTATTTCGGGGTCGAGCAGTCCTGTGGGACGGACAACCTGCTCCACCACCACTCCGCCAGACTTCTGAAGCTCGTAGTCCGCAGGGGTCGCCGAGACAAACACAGCCTTAGACACCAAACCCTCCCACTCCTCGAACTTTAGCGGGCGGTTGTCGATAGAGGCGGGCAGGCGGAATCCATACTCCACGAGGTTCTTTTTCCGCGAATAGTCTCCGCCAAACATTCCGTGAATCTGTGGAATGGTAACGTGGCTTTCGTCCACAAACACCAAGAAGTCATCTGGGAAGTAGTCGAAAAGGCAGAAGGGGCGGCTGCCGGGCGGGCGATTGTCGAAGTATCTCGAGTAGTTCTCGATGCCAGAGCAGTAGCCAACCTCTCGTATCATCTCGATGTCGTAGGTAACTCGCTCGTAGAGCCGCCTTGCCTCGTATGGCTTGCCTATCTCTTTGAAGTACTCCACGCGGCTGCCGAGGTCTAAGGCGATTTGGTCTAAAGCCGCATTGGTACGCTCCGGCGAGGTGGTGAAGATTGTGGCGGGATAGATAGAGATCTCCTCGAAACGCTCAAAGGTTACTCCGGTGATGGGGTCTATCGCCTCAACTATGTCAATCTCGTTATCCCAAAAAATCACGCGAAGGATATAGTCTGCATAGGCGGGAAAAATATCGATTGTGTCGCCTTTGACACGGTAGTTTCCGCGGTTGAGGTCTATCTCGTTGCGGTTGTAGTGGGCGGCGTTTAGAGCTCTGAGGCAGTCGTCTCGCAGAATCTCCTCTCCTACGGCAATGCGAATGGTGTTTTGCTTAAAATCCTCGGGGTTGCCGATGCCGTAGAGGCACGATACAGACGAGACTATCACGATGTCGTTCCTACCCGACAGCAGCTGCGATGTAGCCGACAGCCTTAGCTTCTCAATCTCTGAGTTGATAGCGAGGTCTTTCTCTATGTAGGTGTCGGTAGAAGGGATATAGGCTTCGGGCTGGTAATAGTCGTAGTACGAGACAAAGTATTCCACCGCGTTTTCGGGGAAAAAGTTCTTGAACTCGCCGTAGAGCTGTGCCGCCAGGGTCTTGTTGTGGCTGATGATAAGCGTAGGCTTATTGATTTGCTCGATGACGTTTGCCATGGTAAACGTCTTGCCACTACCCGTAACGCCAAGTAGCGTCTGGTAGTCCACCCCGTTATTCAAGCCATCTACAAGCTCTTTGATTGCCTGCGGTTGGTCTCCCGAAGGTTTGTATTTAGAATGCAAAACAAATTTACCCATGCAATTTTATTTTTAGAGCAACAAAGTTAATACTTTTTGTTTAATGTTTATCGTTTAGTGTTTAGTGTAGTTTTCAAGCTTTTGGTTTTCGAAAAATTAATGACATTAAGATTATTTAATTTC
>CAYFSY010000062.1:1579-10003 GCA_964345905.1 uncultured Paludibacteraceae bacterium
ACTAATCTCCCCCTTCGATCGCTGAGCGGAGTCGAAGCGCAAAGGGGGATTAAGGGGGATTTTATACAACTTGCTCATATACAATACGTTATTTACTCCCCCTGCGACTTCGTCGCTTTCCCCCTCTCAGAGTGGGAGATTTTTGTATTGTCTAACCCAACGCCTTAACCCTCTGATATAGCGTAGGATGCGAATATCGCACCTTAACCACCAGTGGGTCGGGAGTGAGGTTGCTGAGCGAGTCTTTTGAGAGCTTTTTTAGCGAATCGATGAGCGGTTCGCCCATGCCGTTGTCTTTGGCAAACTTGTCTGCTTGGTACTCAAACTTGCGCGAGAGGTAGCTCATAGCTATGTCCAGAACCATAGAGACAGGTGTGTATAGTATGCTGAATGCCAAGATGTTGATATGAAACGAAGCCGCCTCTACGCCCAGCGACTGAGCAAAGAGGTCAGAAGGCAGAATTACACCCAGAAGCCAAAACAGCAACAGGTTCGAGGCGAGTGCCACCAGCATGTTTTTCGTGGTGTGGCGATGTTTGTAGTGTCCGATTTCGTGCGACAGCACCGCCACGATCTCCTCTGTGGTCATCTTCTCTATCAGCGTGTCGTAGAGCACAATGCGCTTTTTGCCAAACATTCCGGTAAAGTAGGCATTCGCTTTGGTAGAGCGTTTAGAGCCGTCGATGGTATAGATGTTTTTTAGCTTAAAATCTACTTTTTTGGAAAACTCCTCGATTTTATGGCGAAGTTCGCCCTCTGCAAGCGGTGTCTGCTTGTTGAATAGCGGCACGATTATGTCTGAATAGAACGTTCCCATAAATAGCGAAAAGAGGCTCACTACACCCCAAGCCAAGAGCCAAAAGTAGGCAGGCGTAAGGTTGTAGATAGATATTACCGCCCAGAGGATTCCTCCGCCTATGACGGCTGTGAGCAGATAGCCTTTGAGTTTGTCGAGCACGAAGGTCTTGGCGGTTGTCTTGTTGAACCCAAAACGCTCCTCGATGACAAACGTGTCGTATATCTCAAACGGCAGTTGTAGCAGGTCGCTTGCTATGTAGAGCACGGCAAAAAACAGCATCGAGGTCAGAGTTTCGTGCACTCCCCAGCTACGAACAATCGAGTCCACCCACGCGAAGCCACCGAGCAGTAGCATCAGCAGCATTGCCACAAACGACACTGCAGAGACCACCATGCCAAACCGCGAATTTGTGCGGAAATAGGCTTGTTGCTTCTGGTAACGCTCTTCGTTGTAAATGCCCTCAAGCTCTTTAGGAATAGGCTGAGTAGAGGCTTTTATATTACGAAAAGAAAGGTATCGCGAAAATGCAAACTCTGCAACATATATCTCTACGATTATCAAAAATAGGGTCTGTGCGGTCATCTCTGTTAATGTTTTTTCTTGGTAAAAAGTTTTTACAACTCGCTGTTTTTCAGCCTCTCGGCGTTTTCTGCCACGATAAGGTGGTCGATACAATCCTGAATATCGCCATTCATAAAGGCAGGCAGGTTGTAGATGGTGTAGTTGATTCGGTGGTCTGTGATACGCCCTTGCGGATAGTTGTAGGTGCGGATTTTAGCCGAGCGGTCGCCGGTGGATACCATCGTCTTGCGCTTCGAGGCGATGTCGTCGAGGTACTTCTGATACTCCATGTTGTAGATACGTGTGCGTAGCTCTACCATCGCCTTTGCCTTGTTTTTTAGCTGCGACTTCTCGTCTTGGCACTGCACCGTGATGCCTGTGGGGATATGCACCAATCGGATAGCCGAGTAGGTGGTGTTTACCGACTGTCCGCCGTGTCCAGAGGCACAGAAAATATCGGTGCGGATATCGCTCTCTTTTATCTCTACGTCAAACTCCTCTGCCTCAGGCAGCACCGCCACAGTCGCTGCCGAGGTGTGTACACGTCCTTGTGTCTCGGTGGCAGGCACGCGCTGCACCCTATGCACACCGCTCTCGTACTTCATTGTGCCATAGACGTTTTCGCCCGAAAGGGTAAAGATTATCTCTTTGTAGCCACCCTTTATGCCGTCTGCAAACGAGGTTGTCTCTGCCTTCCAACCCTTCTCTTCGGCGAATTTCACGTACATTTTATACAAATCGCCAGCAAATATAGCCGCCTCGTCGCCTCCAGTGCCGCCTCGAATCTCTACGATGGCGTTTTTGTGGTCTTGCGGGTCAGCAGGCACAAGCAGTAGCTTTATCTCCTCCTCCATTGGCTCTATCAGCCCCTCCAGCTCGTCGAGTTCGTGCTTTGCCAGCTCGCGCATCTCTTCGTCTTTCTCCTCCTGCAGGATAGTCTGAGCCTCATTGAGCCTGCCTATCAGGGTAGAGTATTCATCTCGCTTTTCAATGATTTTCTTCAAATCTGCATACTCTCTGTTGAGCTTTACAAAACGCTTGGAATCCGCTATGATAGAGGGATCTGTGATGAGAGTAGTGATCTCATCAAACCTTATCGAAAGCCCATCTAATTTATCTAAAAGTTTATTTTCCACCTAACTGAAATCTATATTTTTTTCGAGTGGCAAAGTTACTAAAAAAAGAGGAATTTCCCTTTTCGTGTTTTACTAATACGGAAATTTCATTAACTTTGCATTTCGTAAAAATAGAAATATCTTTATTTTTAATATGAAAATAATGAAAAAAGCATTTTTAATGATAATTTTTGCCTCATTGCTCTCTGAAGGTGCAATGTCGCAAAACCTTATTCAGTCAGACGAAAAGCTGCTCCACTTCGGCTTTACGCTCGGACTAAACACGATGGACTACGGCATCAGACCCTCAGGAGAGGTGATAAACGGCTTGGTTTATGAACAGGATGTTACCAAGCTGATACCTGGCTTTACGGTAGGCGTTATTGGCGACTTGCGCTTAAGTAGCTACCTAAACCTAAGGCTTGTGCCAGCTCTGCACTTGGCTCAGAGAGATTTATCGTACTTCAATGGTGCAAATGATGAGGTTAAAACTATAAATCTGAAATCGAACGTACTTACCATACCTTTGTACTTGAAGTACTCCTCATCGAGGGTAAATAATTATCGTCCATACCTCATCGGAGGCGGTGGCATAGCTTTCGACTTCGGCAGGGAACGCGAAAAGCCACTTTTGCTAAAGCAGATGGACTACTTCATAGACTTCGGCTTTGGTTGCACCTTCTACTTCCCATACTTTAGGTTTTCGCCAGAAATAAAGTTTGCAATGGGATTCAACGACCTTGTAACACCGCTCTCAGAGCGACCAAAAGACTATATTGCCGAAGAGGATAAAGTCTACACGCGAGCACTTGAGCGACTGACATCAAGGCTGTTTACATTCACCCTAAACTTCGAATGAGAGAGAATAGTTTTCATCTGCACACACTTCCGAATGCTATCAGAATACTGCACTGCAAGCGTCAGGTGCCTGTGGTATATTGCGGATTTGCCATAAATGCCGGCACTCGCGACGAGCTTGCGGGTGAATACGGCATGGCTCACTTTGTGGAACACATGATGTTCAAAGGCACAGAGAAGTACAATAGCTTGCAGGTAATCAGCCACTTGGAGGAGGTGGGAGGCGAATTGAACGCCTACACTACTAAGGAGGAGACATTTGTATACTCCATCGTCCCTAAGCAGTATTTAGAGCGAGCTGTGGAGCTACTGAGCGACATTGTTTTTAACTCAACTTTCCCCGAGAGTCAGATAAAAAAGGAGCGAAAGGTTGTGCTTGAGGAGATTGATATGTATCAGGATTCGCCGTCGGAGCAGATTTTTGACGACTTCGAGGATATGGTATTCTCTTCGTCGCCACTCGGACACAACATTCTTGGCACTAAAGAGTCGCTACTTGGGTTTTCGAGCGAGAGTTGCCACGAATTTGTCAGGCGGTGCTACACCACAGACCAGATGCTGTTCTTCGTCTATGGCGATGTTTCCGCGGAGGAGGCTCTGCGGTTAGCCGAAAAGCACCTCGGCGTGAGCCACACAAAGAGAGACTTCCACCGCCAAAAGCCAAACTCATACCAGCCGCACAAGTCCGTTATAGAACGTGACACAAGCCAAGTGCACTGTGTAGTGGGGAATAAAACTTTAGCTTTGGTTGATAAAAAAGTCTTTCCGTTGAATCTGTTAAACAATGTCTTAGGCGGTGCGAACATGACAAGCAAGCTCAACCTCGCTATCAGAGAGCGCTACGGCTGGGTCTATGCCATAGAGTCGTCGCTAAACCTCTATTCAGACATCGGGGTTTGGAGCGTATATTTTGGTTGCTCAAACAGCAAATACGAGAAGTGTATCGGCTTGGTAAATAGCGAGTTGCAGAGGCTCATCGAAAAGCCAATCCCGCAAAAGCGACTCGATATGTACAAACAGCAGATTTACGGTCAGTTGCTTATCAACACGCAAAACACTGAAAACTACCTGCTTACGGTGGCGAAAAACGCACTGCACACAAACCGCATTACCACTCTCAAAAAAGTCCTAAAAGGCTTGGATGAGGTAACACCCCAAGAGCTACAGGAGGTAGCCACAGAGCTCTTTGCAGCCGACCAACAGACCAGTCTGACATATCTGTAAAAAAACCAGATTTTTACCTAATAATCTCTGCTTTAGACGAGTCTTTAACCTTCGGAGCTGGGGTCTCGGCTGGGTAGCCGATGGCGATTCCGAACACCACCTCGTAGCCGTCGGCGATATTCATCGTGGTGCGGAACCAGTCCGCAGAGTTCTCTGCCACACGCTTGATATTGCCTATCACACAGGTGCCCAAGCCGAGGCTATGAGCCGAAAGCATGATGTTCTGAGCCAGCATACCGCAGTCGCCGTGCGAGTAGTGGTTGTCTTTGTCGGCTGCCACCACAATCAGCGAGGGAGCGTGGTGAAACACCGAGAAGTCCGCTTCGGCAGCACGCGAAGCACTACCGGGTAGGTTTTTGTCCTTTGCCCAAGAACGAAACTCATCGTTGATTTTGGCAAGCACCTCAGGGTTTTGCACGCAACGAACCTGCCAAGGCTGCTGATTCAGAGCACTTGGAGCATTGATAGCACACTCTAAAACCTTTGCCATAAGGCTTTCCTCGACCTGACGTGCCTCGTAGCGTCTCACACTACGGCGAGTCATGATATTTTCAATAACTTGATTTGTCATAATAAACTTTGTTTTTTTTTGGTTATTACCGCAAAGATAGTGATTTTTTGTGGAAATGTAGGAAGTGTATCGTATATTACTCTTTATTAAAAAATAGTTTATGTTGTTCGTTAAATAGCCACAACTCTTTTTTGTAATAGACTATTGTGTCCCCTTTTTCTAAAGAGACCAAATTATTAGTGCTGTCTATATCTGTAATAACCAAAAAGTGTTTTTTCTTTATAAATTCAAAATCCTGTGTTATTAATTTGTCATCCATTTTAATAACTACCCCAGTCGTGTCGGTCAGAAATTTCAACTCTAAGTCTGGCAAGCTCAGAGGATATTTCTTTGTTAGTGTATAGTGGGGATAAAGGCGACTGGTACAACATACCATAGACATTACAACCAACACATAAAATAACTTTTTCATATCAATATTTCAGTTATTTGTTAAAATTTTGATAGGCAAAGGTAATGATTTTTTTGTTGAATAACGTAATACCTTTTTTCAACTTACGACCTTAACTAACCTTAATCTCCTTAATGTTTCAAAACATAATCATATCAATCACACCAATCACAAGAATCATAGTTCAGACAAAAGGGGAATGACACTACACATTACATGTTAAACATTAAAACAAAAAAATTATACGCTTAAACAGTTTAACTTTTTAACAAAAAAATAGTATCTTTGCAAGTGATTATTGTGAAAATTAATAATAAACAAAAAAATAATAAGAAAAGATGCTAAATTTAGAACCAAAATTGCTATGGCAGAGCTTTGAGGAAATCTGCCAAGTACCCCGTCCTTCCAAGAAAGAGGAGAAAATCATAGCTTTCCTTATGGATTGGGGTAAAAAACACGGTATCGAGACCGTAAGAGACCACATTGGAAACGTACTTATGCGTAAACCTGCTACAAAGGGTTACGAAAAGCGTCCTACAGTAGTGCTGCAGGCACACATGGATATGGTGTGCGAGAAAAACAGCGACGTGAAGCACGACTTCCTAAAAGACCCAATCCAGCCATATATCGACGGCGAGTGGCTTAAGGCTCGTGGCACCACACTTGGAGCAGACAACGGTATCGGCATGGCTGCCATGATGGCTGTTATGCTCGACGAAAACGTAAAGCACCCACCACTCGAGTGCCTTTTCACAGTTGATGAGGAGACAGGCTTGACAGGTGCTTTTGAGCTAAAGAAAGGATTCCTGAAAGGCGAGCGTCTGCTCAACCTCGACTCTGAGGACGACGGCGAGGTGTTTATCGGCTGTGCTGGTGGCGTGGATACGCTCATAAAGCTGCCATACAAAGAGGAGGCTGCACCAAAAGAGCTCTACTACTGCAAGGTTACCCTGAAAGGACTCGTAGGCGGACACTCTGGCGACGACATCGAGAAAGGCAGAGGCAACGCCAATAAGCTTATGAACCGCTTCCTCTGGAGCGTGCACAAAAAACGCAATATCCGCATTGCCGAAATCAACGGAGGCAACCTGCGCAACGCTATCCCACGCGAGTCGTACTGCGTGTTTGGCGTGCCACAGACCTTCAGAGACAACGTTGTGGCGATGCTCAACAAATACCAAAGCGACATTCAGGCAGAGTACGCAGCTACGGAGCCAAACCTACAGATGACCATAGAGACTGTAAAGACACCTAAAACCGTCATCTCTAAAAACGCTACCAAGAAGCTTCTCTACTCTATCTACGCTTGTCCGAACGGAGTAATCCGTATGAGCGACGATATGCCGGGATTGGTAGAGACCTCTACAAATCTGGCTTCTGTAAAGATGAACGACGGCAAAAACATCGATATCGTTACCTCTCAGCGTAGTAGCGTGGAGTCTGCTAAAAAAGACATAGCTTCGATGGTAGAGAGCGTGTTTGTTTTGGCTGGCTGCAAGGTTACCCACACAGATGGCTACCCAGGCTGGAAGCCAAATCCAAAGTCGGAGGTGGCACAGATTATCGGAGCTGCCTACAAACGCTTGTTTGGCAAGTCGGCAAAGGTTAAGGCTATCCATGCAGGTTTGGAGTGCGGCTTGTTTAGCCAGAAGTATCCAAAGATGGATATGGCTTCGTTTGGTCCTACAATGCGCGGAGTACACTCGCCAGACGAGCGTCTGCACATCAAGGATACAGAGAAATTCTACCAGCTGCTCGTTGAGGTATTGGCAAGCATGTAATTTTTGTAGAAAATAGTTGAAATCTTAATTAAAACAAGAACTCACTGAGGCAAAATACGCTTCGGAGTTCTTGTTTTTTGAGAAGTAATTGTAATTTTTTTACATTTTTGCAGTCTATACAAGTGTACTGTTTTTTGTAAAAACATATTGAACGTAAATTTTTAAGAAATAATAAGGATAAAAAATGAGAAAATTATTAGCACTATTTTTTGTGGCAATTGCTTTTGCAGCAACCACTTATGCACAAGAGTATAGAGATTGTGTGCATCTGAAAAACGGAAGTATTATAAAGGGAGTTATAGTAGAACAAGTTCTCGGCAAGACTCTGACAGTAGAGACTGCAGACGGTAGCCAGTTCGTCTATGATTTTTGTGATATTGTAAAGATTACAAAAGAGAAGATAGAGCCATCTGAACAGAATAGACATAGAAGAGCGGATTCTCCAAGGCAGGAGCCTCCTCAACGTCGCGACTGTAGGGAGAGATATGGTGTTGCAGACGACAAAGATGCAGAAATAACCTATGCGGAGCCGATGGAGTCGCTAAAGAAAAAGCGCCAATCGAATCTAACGGCAGGGTATCATGGATTTTTTGAAGTAAATGGCGGATACGATTTCATTAACGATGCCAATGTAGTATTTGGAGCAATGACTTCACATGGTTATCAGCTTTCGCCATATTTTTATATGGGTGTTGGTGCGGAATTCGACTTCTATGCAATTGAGGCTGCAAGCATTCCAGTTTTTGCACACCTACGCACTACCATTATCAACCGCAAGGTATCGCCATATATCGACCTGCGTGGTGGTTACAGCTTTGGTTTTTGTAATGGACTTTATATAGACCCGTCTGTCGGCATTCGTTTTGGCTTCGGCAAACACCATGCTGGATTCAATATTGGCGTAGGATACACTATTCAAAGGACACACATACAGGGATATGTTGATTCCAGTGATATTAGTGGAATGTATTTAGGTAGCAATGAAAGAGTATATTTCTCTACTATAGGTTATCTGAAGACGCCAAGGCTCAGAATCAGTTTTGACTTCTAATGCCTTTGGTTAAAGAATAAGGTTCAAGATAACTTTAGAGGATTTTTCCTCAAAATTTTCAGCAAAGTTACAT
>CAYFSY010000063.1:0-9332 GCA_964345905.1 uncultured Paludibacteraceae bacterium
ATTCGTAACCTGAATATCTTGAATAGATATAAAAGAAGACCAGTCTAAATTATCGTCTAAAGCACCGATAGTTAGGTGTGATCTGCCATAGCCTTGAGTGTTCTTAGCATAGAATGTCAGCCAAGCATCTTGTAGAGAATCTTCAAATTTAGGTAGTACCATAGTCATACTATCTGTAACAGAAGAGTAGCTGGCGAGGTACATCTCAAGACTGTTTGCGTCTAAGCTACCTTGAGTAGTGCTAACTCTAGGGTAAGAGGCGTCATATCTGAGTGGAATCAGACATGCGTATCCACTCTGTTGCAATGTGTCGTTTTCGATAAAATTATAGTGCCAAGGCAACTGTAGCGTACCACAGTCTGTAGTTACAGTCGAAGGAATTTCATACCACTCGCTGTAATCTTGCTCAGTACATTTGGCTCTAACTCTTAAATGATATCTATTTCCATACTGCAATTCGTCGATGATAGCAGGTAGAGTCTGTGAGAACTTGCTCTTCCAGATGTTTGTTCCCTCTAGTCTGTATCCAAGTTCATATCCAAGTTCGGTGTTGCCGTTCTGAGATGAGCCTGAAATCTCAATAGCTCCAGGTAGCGCAGTAGCAGAGACGTTAGTTGGAACCAAACATGTAGGCATAGTGTGCAGACTTATATTATCCAAGTAGAAGTATGGATCGCCAGATGTCAAGTTGTATTTAAATGCTAAATATCTTGCATCTGTTGGTGCGTCTGCCAAAGATATGAAGTATTTAACCCATACATTGCCTTCTGTTGGAGTGATGTCTGCTATACCTACAAATGTAGTGCTGTCGTTAGGGTCAGTCATTGTACCCAGCGTCATGTTACCTACGTATGAAGGATAGTTATAAGCCTTCATCAGGTAGAAAGTTATTTCACTGTTATTGAGTGGTCCGCTGAATTTAGGAGTAGCAATCATCACCATAGGAGTGTTTGCAGAGCCCATGATGTAGAGTCCGCCTCCTACTGTATCTTGTTTGTACTAAGAAGATACATACGGATATGTGTCGTAGTATCCTTCGTATAGAGCAGTACGATTCCAGCAGTCTGGCTTGTTTTTGTCTCTTGTATGCGAGGCAAAAGATTCAGTCCAGTTTTGAGGGTCGAAGTCGCTACAGTCTGTGTAGAAAGACTTTACGTCTGTCCAGAAACTTTCGTCGCCATTGCCACAGTCTGCCTGAACTCTCACAAAATACTCTGTATCTGGTTCCAGTCCTCTGATTACAACTGTAGTATCTGTTACGTTTAGAGTAGAAGACTCCGAGAAGTCTGAATTTCTTGAATACTCTACTATAAAGTTTGCTGTATTATTGTTATTGTGCCAAGCTACCATAACGGTGTCGTAGCTTTTGCTAACAAATCTTACATTCGAAGGCATAACACAAGTAGGAGCCTGGTATACATTGATGTTGTCTATATACATGTCTGGATAGCCAGATATACTCCTCATCCGGAATGCTATATGTCTATGTGTTGCAGGAACTCCTATTAAAGAGATAGTGTGTTTGACCCACTGGTGTCTGACGTCCGTGATTAGATCATAAAGAGGAATAAATGTGTTAGAGTCATTTGGGTCAGACATTACACCCAAATAAGCTTCTCCAAAATCCGTAGTTGAGTTTAGAGAGATATTATATCTTGCATAAAGAGTCAATTCACTATTGTCTAAACTATTGGCAAATTCAGGAGATGCAATCATAGACATAGGGTAGTTTGGAGTAGCATGCATGTTTAGCGAGCCTCCAACATTATCTTGTGATGTTCCTACAGAAACATTTGGATAGGAATTTCTGCCATTAGTGCTAAAGCTTGCAGAACGAGTCCAGCAAATAGGCTTGTCGTTATCAGTAGGATGTAGGTCGAATGTCTCTGAATAAGCTATTGGATTTACTGCTCCACAGGTTGTTATAAACGAAGTTGTAATATAATCGCTATAGTCTTCTGCCAAGCAATCTGCTTTTACCCTTACATAATACTGTTTGCCATACATTAGTCCCGATATCAAGTAAGTAGTGTCTGTAACACTTACTGCTGTTGCATTAGCAAAGTTTGGCTGCTCGGAGTATTCCAGTATCCAATTTGAAGCTGTTGTATCACTCCAAGTTACAGTTGCCGCAGGGTTTGAACTATCTATTTGTACCGATATACTTTCTGGTTTGCCACAAAGAATTGGTGAAGTGTTTGGCCCGTTTATCTCATCTATCATCAAGCGAGAACCGTTATAGTCTATGATGTAGAAAGCAATATATATTTTTTGTCCTACATACTCGCTAAGATTGACTGTATGAGTTACCCAAGAGGTTGTAATATTTGCAGGATACGATGTTGTTAATGTCAATTTGGTAGTGGTAAAGTCTTCTATGGCATTAGATGCTGTAGAAACCTTCACATGTAGGGTCGTATTGGTGTATACTCTTGGTGTTTTTATTTGGAAAGATAAGTTCTGTCCAGCTACAGGTTCCAGTTGTGGCGTAATAAGCCAGTTTTCGTTGCCAGATCCAGATCCCCAGTTTACTGAAGCAGAGGCAGTACCTATTGGAAACTCCGAAGCGAGGTTGTATCGCTTTGGCTACCGTACTGTACGCATACTTTGGCAGCTTGTGGCGTTGCCGAAGTCCAAGGCATAGCCTTGAATGTTACGCGTAGTGGAATTGTACCACTTGTAGCAAATGTTTCAGTAGTAAGACTACCGACTGCGCTACTTGTTCCCAATCTCAAAACTCCACCAGCCTTGTAGCCTTTTACCAAAGCCGCAAAGCCAGCAACGTCGCTTGCAGAGGCTTGACTCTGAGAGTTGCCGCTGTTGGCAGTACCCCCACTTGTGAGAGCAGCGAAGTCTTGATAGTAAGGAAGTGTGATACCTTGTGCTTGTATGCCCAGTATAGAGCAAAGCACGAAAGTCAAAATCAAGTAAAACTTCTTCATACTTTTATTATTAAATTAAATTTGAATTATATATTACACTGTTATTAAATTTTCTAAACGTACAGAAAAAATGACCCGCAAAATTATGGAAAATTTCGAAAAAAAGCAACCCTTTCGCCATCTATTTATTTGATTGGAGACAAGAATTGCACTTTTTTTTTGAAAAGTAAATTTTAAGTTGTAAATTTGCCAATTGATTTTCTAAAGGTGTTAAAATGCATGTATTTTTAAGTGGTTTTGGTGCTTTTAGATCTAAAAAAATAGAATAAGTTAATTGTTTCACAAAAATACAAAAAACATTTAAACCAATATGTTATTGCAAATTCAAACAACAGTGTCAGACACTATCAATCAGTCGTTGAACCAAGTTGCTCAGGCAGCACAGCCAGTAATGGTAGAGCCTGAGAGTTATTTTTCGCTATTGCTTAAAGGCGGTTGGATACTCGTGCCACTATCCCTACTATTTGCTGTCTCTATCTACGTTATCATAGAGAGGATAATAGTTTTCAAAAACTTAGGTAAGAGTGATAATGTGTGGTTTGCGCGTGTCAAAGATCTCGTATATGAGTATAAGTTTGAGAGTGCAGAGAAGTTTTGCCAATCTACCCCAACAGTTTATGCTCAGGTGGTAGGAGCTGGGCTAGCTCAGGTAAATAATGATCCTGAGGCAGTAGAGCAGGCTATGGAGAGCGAGGCTACTCAGCAGATTGCTAAGTTGGAAAACCATCTAAATTGGTTGGGAATCACTGCGTCTATCGCACCAATGTTTGGATTCTTAGGTACAATTTTTGGAGTTATCAAGATATTCTTTAATATCGCTCAGACCAACGAGTTTGAGATTGCGACTATTGCAGATGGTCTATATCAAAAGATGATTTCGTCTGGAATAGGTCTGTTTGTGGGTATCGTGGCATATACAGCATTCTATTTGCTAAATGGTAAGCTAGACCGCATTACTGCCGAGATGGATAAATATGCCAATGAGCTTTCATTAATGCTTCGCGGTGGTAAAAAGTAATCAATTAGAGAAAAGGAACTAAAAGATGAAAATAACACGAAAAAAGGAGGGACGTCGCGCAGAGGTTTTTACTGCATCGTTGAACGATATTATGTTCTTTCTGATGCTGTTTTTCCTCATTATTGCTACGATGATAGCTCCTGCTACGATGAACGTCGTATTGCCGAGCAGCAAAACTTCGTCTGATGCGGCTGTTCGCAATCAGGTAAACCTTACGGTAACGGCAGACATGAAGTATTATATCGATAAGCAAGAGCTTACGTTTGACCAAGTAGAGCCTGCTATAGCTACTGAAATAGCTAAAAAGCAAGGGCAGGAGACAATCGTATTGCTTCACGCAGATAGGTCTTTGAACCTGCAAGATGTTGTAAACCTCTTTGATATAGGTAACAATCTTAAGGTCAAGATGATACTCTTTACGCAAAAGACAAAGTAGCGTTTTTATTAGAAAAACATAAATTTTTTGAAATTAATGGATTCTACTATGCAAAAAAAAGATGTTTATGCCTCAGTAGGCACGGCAGCAATCTGCGGGTTGATACTGTTGCTTTTGCTGTGGCTTAAACTTATCATACCTTCGCCACCACCACCGGTGCAGGGCATCGAGGTTGGCTATGGAGTAGATTTGGAGGGCGAGGTCGGCGGTTCGCAAGGCGGACAGAGCGGCGACTACGGTGGCACTCTCGACGGAGATTTTTATGCAAGACAAAATATAGATATTCCTTCGTTCTCTGAGGCGCCACCTACACCTGCGGCATCGACACCTGCGGTGTCATCTACAGCGACATCTACTCAGACAAGCTCAGGCGAGGATTTCTTTACCTCAGTAGAGGAGGGCTTAGTAACTGTGCCTGAAGGACAGAATGCTGCCACCTCAAACCAAGCTGCAGCGGCAGCCGAAGAGCGACGCCGTGCTGCGGAGGCTCGTGCAGCGGCTCAGCAGGCGGCTTCAGCCAAAGCGAGAAGTCTCGGCACAAACGCCTTTGGCAAGGCTGGAGGTGCAGGCAAGGGAGGCTTTGGACTCGGAGGCGGCACAGGTAGCGGTAGCGGTACGGGCAGCGGCACAGGTATCGGCGATGGAGTCGGTAGCGGTACACGTGGGAATCCGCTCGGCAAAGGCACATCTAACGGAAACACTTGGTCGCTTGAGGGACGAAACCTCAGCGGTAACATATCCAAACCCTCGTATCGTGAAAATGTAGAGGGAAAAATCACTGTGGATATCCGTGTTGATGCACAGGGTAACGTTATCAATGCTTCAATCGGTTCGCCTACTACTATTGCAGACGAATCGCTTAGACGTTCGACCTTAGAGTCGGCTCGTCAGACCAAATTCACGCCGGGACAGGGAACAGTTTATGGTAAAATAGTCTATCAGTTTAGGCTGAATTAAACAGAATTTTCTAACCAAATTATTAATAAAAAAACAGATAATAGAGAAATGAAACCTTGTTATTTATTCCTTACGACAGGATTTGAGGAGATAGAGGCGGTAGCTACTATCGACATTTTACGCCGTGCAGGGCTAAATCTACAGACTGTCTCTGTAGAGAACTCTCTCGAAGTAGAGGGTTCGCATGGGGTTGTGGTAAAGGCGGATAAGCTGCTCTCAGAGGGCGACTTCTCAGAGGCAGAAATACTTGTACTTCCGGGCGGAACACTCCGTTTGGGCGAATTTCCAAAGCTGCTTGAGTTGCTAAAAAAGCAACATGCACACCAAGGCAGAATCGCTGCGATATGTGCTGCACCTTCGATACTTGGCGGTCTCGGACTGCTCGAGGGCAGAGAGGCTACGGCTTATCCCGGCTTCGAGGGCAACCTCAAGGGCGCCAAGGTTAGCCAAGAGCGCGTAGTGGTGGCTGGTAATATCATTACTGGTAAAGGACCGGGCTGCACAATGGAGTTTGCTCTAAAGATTGTAGAGATATTAGTTGGAAAAGAGAAATCAGAGGAGCTTTCAAAAGCATTGATTATGAATTAATTCCAAAAAAGACATAAAAAGTTATCTTTCATATTTGGAAAAAGGTAACTTTTTTTGTACCTTTGTCCTCAATTTTTGATTTCTGTAAAAAATAGATGAACGATAAGTTTTGCTTTATGAGTCTTGGCAGTAGTAGCAGTGGCAACTGTTACTATGTTGGCACGCGTGAATATGGCTTCCTTGTCGATGCAGGAATCAACGTAAAGACCATTAAACGTACTCTGCGAGAGAATGGCATAGAGATGGATAGGATTTTTGGGGTGTTTATCACTCACGCACACACAGACCACGTAAGGTACGTGGGGGTGTTGGCAGAGAAGTATAACATTCCGATATACTCCACTCAGCTTGTCTCTGACGGCATAGCTCACAATCATCAGACGTCTCCACGCATTTCGAGCCAAAACCGCAGGATTTTCCAACGCGGACAGAGTGTCAGAGTGAAGGACTTCACGTTTACATCGTTCCCTGTGAGCCACGACATCAACGATGCTATGGGCTATTCTATCACTTACCAAGACAAACGCCTCGTGATAGCCACCGACTTGGGCTATATCTCAAAAGAGGTTTCAGACCATATCGTAAGGGCAAACTATTTAGTGATAGAGTCGAACTACGACGAGGAGATGCTTAAAAACGGTCCCTATCCCTATCACCTTAAGCAGCGAGTAAAGAGCCACACGGGACATCTCAGCAACGACCACACCGCCAAGTTCCTTGCAGACAACTGGCACGACGACCTGACTCATCTTTTCCTCTGCCACATCAGCGGCGAAAACAACACGCCTGAGCTGGCTTACGAGACGGTAAAAGACGCTTTAGACCAAAAACAAATTCAGCCTACACGATTCGAAGTCCTCGACAGGCTTATGCCTTCCGAGATGTTTGTTTTTGAGTGATTTGGTGGTGTTTAGAGACTGAAGTCGGAAGTTGGAAGACGGAAGTTTTTTGAATTAAACTAATACTCTCCTCCCCAACGAGATTTTACTTTTTCTCTTGCAAAAGTGGTATCATTCAGCTCTTCGAAGTGTTTCATGTAGTCAGCTCTTATCCACCAATAGAAGCCACAGTTTTTTCTGATTAGGTAGGCAAATTTATTGGTAAATGATTTTGGCTCGCCGTTGCAGTACCCATACGTAAACTGCTCTGAGAGGCAAATCGTATCAGTACTGCCATCAGCGTATTGTATAAAGCATTTTGCTCGAGCATCTATGGCAAAACTATCGTCGCTACTTGCCTGCTCCAACTCTCCTGCTATCTCTTGTAGAACCTCCTTGTCTGTGATTAAAGCTTCTAGTATGACAGCCTGTTTTGGAAGCGAGTTTACATCCTCCAACGCGACATCTAAAGTGTCCACTTTTTCTGGTTGGTAGATGATTTCATCGCAGCTGACTGCTGCTGCTCTTTCAAATATGCCGTTGTAGTACCACACCTTTACGGAATCAATGACTTTATCTTGTCTATTGCAAGAGAAAAACAGAGTGGTAATAGTTAGAATTAGGATTACTTTTTTCATATCTTTTTTTTGGATTAATAAACACTTTATTTATCTGCACATTTCGATTTAACTAATTCTTTAAGTAAGTCGTAAAACTCCATAAATTCAGGGTTGTATTCGACATCATAAGCCTCTTCGCCTATATGTATATATTCATCAAAAATCTTTTTCTTGTTTTTATATCCAGTAACCCATATATAGGCGAAGAGGCTTATAGCAGAATAATCTGTCGATATCATGTGGTCTCTTTTTGTTCTTTTTAAGATTATCTTTTTCTCTTTATCTATATAAAATTGATTAAGATACTTTTTAAAATCTTGTATAATGTGCTTATCTTCAGTTGTTCTTTCAAAAATAGAGTGTTCTACAAATTTATTAAGTTCGTGTGAATAACACCATATGGGGTGTTTACTGCTAATTTGCAAAAGCTCATTTGAAAAACAGTAGATGTACTCATTGGCTTCTGCACCACTCCAATATCTGACTACAACACTATCAACCCCCGCAGATAATTTTACATAGTCTGCGTTTTGACTATACGCAACGATAGAGAACCACAAGGCACTTAGAATTAGGATTACTTTTTTCATATTTTTTTTTGATTAATAACTTGATGGCAAAGTTAATGATTTTTTTTGTCTGAACCTTGATTTAAACGATTAAACACTTAAACGCTTCAACAAATCGCTAAACATTACACATTAAACACTAAACATCAAATTAGAAATCTCCTCTCTCGTAGGAAATCTCGTAGCCTATTTTATTAAGCTCCTTTTGCAGAGCAGAGAGACCTTCGGCGGACTCTGCACCGAATGCGGCTTTGTCGTTGTATAGCGAATACTTTGAGCGACTGTCGGCAGGCGAAAGGTTTGGCATAACTACGTTGCAACCTGCGAGTATCCCGCGAAGTCGTCCCTCGGGGTGCAGCGTGGCAAGAGCCGTAGTAGAGGGTATCAGAGCCTTTGGGTGCATTATCCGCAGGGTTGCAAGGACGAGAAGCGTTTTATCCAAGCTACCCGCAGGGAATTGCCTAAAAGGTGTCTCTCGGTGTGGGATAAACGGTCCAAGTCCAATCATCTCTGGACGTAGGCGTACTATAAAAAATATGTCATCTACTATGTTTTCGTCTGTCTGGTATGGCGAACCCACCATTATGCCTGTGCCTGTCTGGTAGCCAATGGCTTTGAGGCTAAGGATAGCGTTTATCCTGTGCTCGTGTATCATCCTTTCGGGGTGAAGTTGTTTGTAGTGAGCCTCAGAATAGGTCTCGTGGCGAAGCAGGTAGCGGTTTGCTCCAGCTTGGAAAAACCTCCTGTATGCCTCCTCTGACTTTTCGCCAAGAGAGAGGGTTATGGCCACGTCGGGATAGCTTTGGCGAATGCTCCGCACAACCTGTTCTATAAAGTCGTCTGTCTGCCTTGGGTCTTCGCCTCCTTGTAGCACAAAAGTACGGAAGCCAAGCCTATAGCCAACTTCGCAACTGCTCAGTATGTCCTTTGCTGTGAGGCGATAGCGTTCTACAGTGCGGTTGCTCGCACGGATGCCACAGTAGTAGCAGTCGTTTTTGCAATAATTGGTGAATTCAATGAGCCCGCGGATGTAGATCGCTTTGCCGTAATGGGCCTCGCAGACCCTGCGGGCAGACTGGGCCAGCCGTTTTCGGACAAGCCCTTCGGGCCGGGAGAGGAGGAGAGAGAGTTCCTCTTGGTACGGGGGCTGTCCCTTTTCGATTTGTGTGAGAATGGTGTCCATATCGCCTCGTTTCGGATGGACAGCTGAAAAAAAGGTTGACAAAAAAATCTGGCCCCAGTCTAATAAATAGACTGGGGCCAGGAAAAGTCACGCTTCAAATGGATACGTCAAAAGCGCAGCCATAAAGTCGCAAAGCACCTT
>CAYFSY010000063.1:9346-9712 GCA_964345905.1 uncultured Paludibacteraceae bacterium
GCCGTTCACTGTGTATTGAGGGTTTCCTGAAAGGACGAACCTTACAGGTTACCGCTTCTTGGTAGTGTAGCACGTTTTCCTTTTAGGAACAAGGATAAAAATTGGCTTTCAGGGTCAGGGCTTTAAAAAATAGCGACCATCAGGCAGTGGTCTCAAGGGACTGGAGGGCCTTTTTGAATTGAAAGGTAAAGAGCACCACTGTAAAAGACACGGCCAGGACATCGGCCACCGGCTCCGCCAGATACACCGCCAGGGTTTGGTTAGCAATGGACTGGGGTAAAAGATAAATGAGGGGGATCAGCAGCACGAATTTTCGCATAATGGCCACGATGATGGAGGCCTTGGCATTGCCCAGGGAAATAAAGG
>CAYFSY010000064.1:0-6129 GCA_964345905.1 uncultured Paludibacteraceae bacterium
GATTTCTGCAATTATATCTGAATTCACACTCTTTTATATGCAAAAAAAATGTTTTTTTTGTAATTTGTCTTATGAATTGCAAAGATAAGATAAAAAATTAATATAGCGATAGCTTTTTAAGAAAAAAATAAGTTTTTTTACAATATTTTTTAGGATCTCAATTTTAATATTACATTTTTTTTTGCAACAGGTATTACATTAATGTAGCCTTATGTTTCTTTTTATGTTGTAATCCGCCAAAATTTCATTATCTTTGCAGAGTTTTACTGAATACAGATTATTAACAGAAAAATAAAATCAGATTTATGGAGATAAGAGAGTATATTAAGAGAGAGGAGAATCGCTTTTTTGATGAGTTGTTTTCGCTTATCAGAATCCCTTCGATAAGTGCAAAGAGTGAACATAAGGCAGATATGGTGCGCTGTGCAGAGCGTTGGAAGGAGCTTTTAGAGTCTGCTGGCGTGGATATGTGTAAGATAATGCAGACAGAGGGTCATCCGATTGTCTATGCAGAGAAAAAAGTGGCGGGAGCTGCTCGTACCGTATTGGTGTATGGGCACTACGATGTAATGCCTGCCGAGCCGCTTGAGCTTTGGAAGTCAAACCCATTTGAGCCAGAGATAAGAGACGGCAAAATCTATGCTCGCGGAGCAGACGACGATAAAGGTCAGTCTTTTATGCAGGTAAAGGCTTTTGAATATCTGCTAAAGATGAATGAACTGAAAACTAACGTAAAGTTTATCCTCGAGGGCGAGGAGGAGATTGGTTCGCCTTCGCTTGATAAATTTCTGCGAGACAATAAAGAGCTACTGAAAGCCGATGTAATCTTGGTTTCAGACACAAGCATGATTGGCAAGGAGACCCCTTCGCTCACCACAGGGCTTAGAGGCTTGTCGTATTGGCAGATTAAGGTAACTGGTCCGAACCGCGACCTACACTCAGGGCACTTCGGCGGAGCGGTGGCAAACCCAATCAACGAGCTTTGCGGAATAATCTCGAAAATCGTTGATGAAAATGGCAGAATTACCATTCCACACTTCTACGACGATGTGGTGGATATGACCCCTGAGGAGCGTGAGAACTACGCTCTTATCCCGTTCTCAGACGAGGCTTACATGAAGTCGCTCGACGTTGATGCACTCAAAGGCGAAAAGGGCTACTCTACGCTTGAGCGTAACAGTTGCCGTCCGTCGTTTGACGTAAACGGTATCTGGGGCGGCTACCAAGGCGAGGGCTCTAAGACTGTGATTCCTTCGGTGGCTTACGCAAAGGTTTCGTGCAGACTCGTGGCGAACCAAGACCACAAAAAGATTTCGCAGATGTTTGTGGATTATATCAAGGCAAATGCACCGAAGGGCGTTCGTGTAGAGGTGGAGCCAATGCACGGCGGTGCGGCTTATTTGTACCCAACAGACCATTTCGCTTATCCCGCTGCTGCAAAGGGCTTCGAGAAGGCTTTTGGCATCAAGGCAATAGCGGCTCGCCGCGGTGGAAGTATCCCTATCATCGCAAACTTCGAGCAGGTGCTTGGTATCAAGACTATACTAATGGGCTTCGGCTTGGAGGAGAACGCAATCCACTCGCCAAACGAGAGCTTCGACCTCGATATTTTCCGTAAGGGAATCGAGGCAATCGTGGAGTTTTACAGAAACTTAGAGTGATTTTTGTCTAACTAAAAATATCTAATCTTGGACTCACACCCCATATTCCTTTGCCTCGTTCAGTTCCAACCATTTGGCTCTGAGGCGTACCTGATTCTGGCAATAATAGTATTGCTTTTGGCATTCTCTGCGTTTAATTCAGCGGCGGAAACGGGATTTTTCTCGCTTTCGCCGGTGGATATCAAAGAGATAAAAGACGACGAGGACAACCCTCTGAATCAGACAATCCTGCGGTTGCTAAAGCAGCCCGAGAGGTTGCTCGCTACCGTGCTGCTCTCTAACGACATGGCAAATATCGCCTTCGCTGTGCTCTCGGCTCTCTTGATGAGCATGACGATAGATTTCGGCGACTCTGCCGTGCTTCAGTTTGTGATAGAGACAGTTGTAATTACCTTTATTATCTTGCTTTTTGCAGAGATAATGCCCAAGCTCTACGCCTCGCAAAACCCACTCAAAGTGGTAAAACTTGTGGCTCGTCCGCTCAGCTTTTTCGATAGGCTTCTGTCGCCATTCTCTACGCTGCTGGTAAAATCTACCTCTTTTGTAAATAAACGCATGGTAGGCAAGCAGCAGAGCATCTCGGTAGATGAGCTGGGGCAGGCTCTGGAGCTGACGGGTGGCGACATCGAGGAGGAGGAGATGCTACGCGGCATAGTGGAGTTTGGTAACCTGACTGTAGATAGCATCATGACACCCCGACTCGACGTGGTGGCAATCGAGATACGCGAGAACTTCACTCAGGTGATAGATAGAATCATCGAGACTGGATATTCACGAATTCCTGTTTACGAAAAGAGTTTAGACCAAATCAAAGGTATTCTCTACATCAAAGATTTGATAGCACACCTGAATAAAAACGAAGCTTTCCGCTGGCAGACGCTTATCAGACCCGCAACATTTGCACCCGAAACGAGGAAGATTGACGATATGCTACTTGATTTCCAAAAAAACAAGGTGCACATGGCAATCGTAGTCGATGAATTTGGTGGCACTCTGGGAATTATCACAATGGAGGATATCATGGAGGAGATAATAGGCGAAATATCAGACGAGTATGATGATGATGATGAGATGTACTACAAGCTCAGCGACAACGTCTATGAGTTTGAAGGTAGGGTGCAGCTAACCGATTTTTTCAAGCTACTGGAGATTTCGCCCGATGAGTTTGGCGACCTCACAGACGAGGTGGACACTCTGGCAGGGCTGATTCTGGAGATGTTTGGCGAGATACCACACGTCAGCGAATACGTCTCGCACGGCAGATACACCTTTACAGTGGTGGCGATGGACAAACGCCGTATCAAACGCATCAAGCTCGAGATTGACGACGAATGGGAGAACGAACCTCAAGCTCACAATCAAAATCGAAATAGGTTATGAAAAAAGCTTTTTACCCACTTTGGATAATCTACCTACTGGTAGTGTTTCTGCCCATAGGGCTTGTAGCGACCACTCTGGCTGCTCTGGCTACAATAATATTCTCCTTTGTGGGCGACTACCGCTGGTGCTATATGCCTGCGAAATATTGGGGTAGAATAATGTGTTATTTGGCGTTTGTCAGAGTAGAGGTTCGTGGACGTGAGAATTACGATAAAAACAAGTCGTACATCTTTATTGCAAACCATCAGAGTGCCTACGATATTTTTGTAGTCTATGGCTGGTTGATAAATAAATTCAAATGGATAATGAAAAGTTCGCTTCGCAAAATTCCATTTGTAGGATTGGCTTGTCATAAGGCTGGACATATATTTGTAGACCGCAGCAATCCTCGTCAGGCTAAACGTAGCATAGAGGATGCAGAGAAAAAGCTTCGGAATGGTTCATCAATTGTGGTTTTTCCCGAAGGCAGTCGCTCTAAGACAGGCAAACTCGGTGCTTTCAAGCGTGGTGCGTTTAAGATAGCTCAAGATCTGCATCTGCCGATAGTGCCAATCTCTATCAAAGGGGCTTTTGAGGTGATGTCGCCGGGCGAATACTTCCCAAAACCTGGGCGTATCGTGCTGACCTTCCACCCCGAAATCTCGACCGATAACCTCGACGACTCAAACCTCAGTGAATTTATGGAGCATTGCCGCGAGGTGGTGGCGAGTGCAATGTGATTTTTAATAAAAAGATTTTTTACACAAAATAATAGAAAATGCTAAAACTTTTTAGACCAAAGAACCTGATATTCCTTGCCGCGACCCAACTCTTGATGTACTACGCAGTAGTGGTGCCAATTCTACAGAAGTACGGGTTAGAGGCTATGCTTCCCGCATATTGCGTGTGGATGATAATCTTTGCTACTGCACTTATCGCTGGTGGTGGGTACGTTATAAATGATTATTTCGACATAAAAATAGACCGTATTAACCGTCCTGAGAGCGTGATAGTGGGCGAAACTATCTCTAAAAAAGCTGCAATGAGGCTCTATATCGCGGTTACGGCGGTGGGAGTGTTGCTCGGACTTGCGGCTTCGGTACTGGTGGGTAGCACCTCGCTTGGCTTTATCTTTGTAGTGGTGCCGGGTATGCTTTGGTTCTATTCGTCGAGCTACAAAAGGCAATTTTTGGTTGGCAATATCATCGTTTCGCTCTCGTGTGCTCTATCTATATTCCTGCCGTTGATAGCAGAAAACGCTTTGCTTACAGCCACTTACGGCGACTTGCTACTTGCTACGCCGATACAGAAGGAGCTCTACACGTGGGTTAGCGGTTATGCTGTGTTTGCCTTTATGATTACTTGGGTTCGTGAGGTGATAAAGGATATCGAGGATATGGAGGGTGACCGCCAAGTGGAGTGCCGCACACTGCCGATAGTGTGGGGCGAGAGGCGTGCAAAGGGCGTGGCAACGGCTCTCTTTGCCATTTCGCTTGTGGCGATGTTTCTGATAGATTGGCTCTGGATAGAACTGCCTGAGCGTCCGTTCTTTACCATATTTTCGCCTGCTAATCTGTTTATACTCTTTTTCGCCATATTCCTTACTATGATGTACTCTAAGCCAAACCCCAAATATCATGCTATCAGCGGATTGCTCAAGATATTTATGGCTGTGGGAGTGTTCTATTCGTTGCTTTTCTATTACGTTTTGGCTCAGACCTACAAGCTGACTTTCTTTGGGCTGTTTAGGGTGGTGTAGATAAAAATTTGTTGTGTTAATTTGTTTATTTAAACAAGAATTTGTATATTTGTGGGGCTAAGATTTTAATTATTAACAAAAATACAACATAACAAAATGAAAAAGAATCAATTAATAAAATCGCTACAAATAGCTGTTGTAGCCTGTGCATTACTATTATTTAATAGCTGTAACAAGGTAGAGGAGGCATTTTTCCGCTCTTATGTTACCTCATATATATCGCTTGACGAGCGAATTGTATCAGTAAACACTACCAATGCTGAAAGACTTATTTCAATAGAGGTTAATGATGGAGAGTTTGAGTGGAATAGTAGTGGAAGAAGTAAAGAGATATACGACTCTCTTTGCCAGAAAAACAACGATATGTCATTTAATAAAAAGTTGGGTTATATACACTTTCCAGACTGGGGAGGTCCAATTTTAGCGGAGAATATCCTAAGGATAGACATTGTAAGCGAAAACGACTTTGACGAAACTCATAGCAGAGGCACCTCTCTAAACGACCTCGTTATGTTCAATGCTTTTACACCAAAACCATTTATTGACAATGGATACAAAAAAGGTGATTACTTCGTCGATAAAGATGTTGACGAATATGAAGTCCTCACAAAAATCAGCAAGCTGGTGTCGGATCTAGCAGATGATGAAGGTTATATGCTAAATACGCGTTGGGGTATTTCGTTTGACTTTACTAAGGCGCCGACTTTGGATAAGAGGCATAATCTTACTATCAAATTTTTGCTCGACAATGGCGAGGAGTTTATCATCACATGCGCAAAGAGTTGGGAGTAAATCCCCGCTAAATACCAATCACTTAAACCGCACTTTTCGATGGGTGCGGTTTTGGTGTTTTTTATAACTAAACTAAGAAAAATCAGATGCGTTACTTTCTCTACTTCTCTTATCTTGGTAAAAACTACCACGGTTGGCAGGTGCAGCCAAATGCTCTGACTGTGCAGGAGGTGTTGCAAGGGGCACTCTCTACCATTCTCGGCACTCAGACCGAAGTGGTGGGAGCGGGGCGGACAGATACAGGTGTAAACGCAAGGCTTATGGTGGCTCACTTCGACTGCGAGAAGCCTTTTGATGCGGGAAACATCGTCCATCGCTTGAATAGCTTGTTGCCTAAGGACATCGCTGTGCAGGAGATAAAGCGGGTGAGAGACGATGCTCATGCACGCTTTTCGGCTGTTAGCCGCACATACTGCTACTACCTATATTTTCAGAAAAACCCATTCCTGCAAGATTTGGCATACCGCCACTTCCGCCAGCTGGATTTCGATAAGATGAACGAGGCGGCTCAGATAATGCTCACAGAGCAGGACTTTACCTCGCTGTCAAAGCGGCATA
>CAYFSY010000064.1:6139-9526 GCA_964345905.1 uncultured Paludibacteraceae bacterium
ATACAGACAACCTTACAAACCTCTGCTCCGTTACCTATGCCATGTGGGAGCTTGTGGAGCAAAGTGGGAGCGAGCTTTGGCGGTTTACTATCACGGCAAACCGCTTCCTACGCGATATGGTGCGGGCTACGGTAGGCACGTTGCTTTGGGTAGGCGAGGGTAAAATCTCTGTGGAGGAGTTTCGCGAGATACTTCACGCGAAGGAGCGGGGTAGGGCAGGGCACTCTGTTCCTGCCGAGGGGCTTTATCTGGAGGCGGTGGAGTATCCTGAGGAGGTGTTTTTGTTTTGTTAAGAGACGGAAGTCCGAAGGCGGGAGACCGAAGTGCGGAGCGGAAAAGCCAAGCTACCCTCTCTTGTGGAGAGGGGCTGGGGGAGAGGTTCGCAGGGGGATTTCAATAAATTTGCAACAAATCACAAGTTTTCTATACAAATCGTTGCCGTCATAGAATTTTTTGTTAATTTTGCTGAAAATTTATTTACCAACCAAGAGAGATGAGTTTACCCAAACTGACAACCAGTCGAGGAATTGTTCGCTATCATAGCGAAAATGTCGCAGTGCCTAAGTTCTACCGCCGAACTGTTACGAAGTGGATTACTGCCGTGGCAGCAAAGCATGAGAGAAAGCTTGGCGAGATTAACTACATCTTTTGCGACGATATACGGATACTCGAAGTCAATCGCGAGTTTCTGAAGCACGACTACTACACCGATGTTATTACGTTTGACTACTCTGAGGACGATACTATTTCGGGCGACGTCTATATCTCGGTTGATACCGTAAGGACAAACGCTGAGGAGTATGGCGTGAGTTTCGAACAAGAGCTTCGCCGTGTGATGATTCACGCTGTGCTACATCTCTGTGGCTTTGAAGACCAGACAAAAGAGGAGTCTGCCGCTATGCGTAAACTCGAGGATTGGGCTCTATCTATATTTTAATCTTAACCTATAAGGCAGAAATGGCAGAAGTAAAAGTTGAAGCTACACTACCAAGGCTATTTTGGACATTTTTCAAAATCGGGGGATTTACCTTCGGTGGCGGACAGGCGATGATATCCATTATCGAGAACGAGCTGGTGCACAAAAAGGGCTGGGTGGACGAGGATAGATTCTATATTGGCGGTAAATATCTCAATACTGATGGGTAAACAGCTTTTTGGTAAGCGTGGAGCGGTGCTTTCTGTAATAGCTACCTGCCTACTACCCTTTCTGATTATCCTACTTGTAGCTATATTTTACGAGCGTATCAAGGATAGCACTATATTCAACAGTATCTTCCGTGGCATTCGTCCGATTGTGCTTGTGCTAATCCTTATGCCTGTTATATCTATGGCAAAAAAAGCCAAAGTAAACCTACTTACAGCATTAATCCCCATTGCGATAGTGGTGCTGATTGCCTTCCTGAAAGTTTCGCCAGTTTATGTTATTCTTGGCGGAGTAGCATTCGCTTTTGTATTGGCTTGGTTTAAAAGTAGGTAAAATATTTGTTTTATGAGCCTGTTTTTGAAGGTATCAATTAAAATATTTAAACTAATTGACTCTGTTATAGTCTATTATGCGAGTATATAGAAATAAATTTTACTGATTTTATGGTACGATAGTGTTTTTTTATCAAAAACTTTCACTAACTTTAATGCTAAAATTATCAAAAATAAAATATGAAGAAAAAAATTTTTAGATACAACAATAGAGAGGATTACGTAAGGCTTACGCCATTTACACCGGGTGTGCTTAGCAACGAGGATACCTACGACTTGTGTGTGGCGACGCTCGATGTCTGCAAACCGCACTTCAAGATATTCCCGCCCGCTATCAGAGTGGCAATGACGATGCTGACCACCAAAACTATGGAAATCAGCGCCGAGTTCAACCGCAACCGTGTCCGTGTGCTTACCGAAATTATCGAGGCAGAGGATAAGCTCGCTGCCAAGATTTGGCGTAGATACAGGCGAGAACTCAAAACTATTGTCAAAAAATCTGATGATGCCGAGCAGGTGGCGATGGCTCGAGAGCTGCTTGAGACTACTGAACCATACATTACGCTCGACAAGATGGCTCACACCTCGCAGATGAGGTCTCTGAACGAGCTCGAAAGCGTTTATCAGAGCCCAGAGCTTCAGGCTCAAATCGCAGCGTTAGGCTTACAAGACAAGGTCTCAAAGATTTTCCAGAGTAATAGGCGTATGCAAGAGGCGTGGGACGAGCGTAGTGGCTACATTGTCAATAGGCACCGTGAGAAGTCGGCGACAGAGCTTCGACTCGAGGCGACAAAGCTATACGTTTCGCTCATGGATATGATGCAGTATCAGAACGAGTTTGCGGGAAGCGAACTTTTAGATGAGATTATCAGCGATATAAACGTAATCCGCGACAAATACTCCGAACAGATTGCCGATGCCAAAGCCGCTAGGCAGAGAAAAAAAGCTATTTCCAACGATGAATGAGCCTCACTCTCTCGCTGTCTTTCCTGCGAAGGCGGACTTGCAAAGCCGTTAGGAAAATCTCTTTTGGGTTTGGTCGTGTTCAATTGCTCTCTGTCATTCAGCAATAAAATACAATAATTTCTAAATTACTTCATTTCTAAATTTCTAAATTTTCCAAACATAGAAATATAATTTAGCAAAACGGGCAACCTCGTCGAAAAGAGGCTACCCGTTCATTTTTTTACTTAAAAGCGTAAGAGACTCCGCCCGAAACCCATATACCCGGCTGTGGAATGGTGCCAAAGTCGTTGTATTTGGTATTTGTAAGGTTGTTGATGTCTAAAAACACGTCGAAACCTTTTATGTGGTAGTTGCACTTTAGGTCTAAGATGAAAAACGGTTTGTAAGCTGTTACCTCTTGAGGATTTAAGTCGTTGTATTTCATATAACTACCTGCTCTGTCTTGCACTCGCATATTCCACGACATTGTCAGTCCCTTAACGATTTTGTGGTTGATGTTGGCGTTGAATTTATTTCTCAGATAGTTGAAAACGTACATCGAAATCGGGTTCTTTTCGCTGAAGCCATCGCTGTTGCGGAAAAGGTGTTGGTAGCCTACGCTGATTGAGGTTATCGGCTGATTTACCTTTATCAGCTCCTCCAAATCGAGCGTGGCGTTTATGTTAGCACCAAGCGTTTTCAGTGGCTTATCGGCGGGTAGGTTGCTCGAATGCCATTTGTTGTCGTCTTGGTTTAGTTGCCAATCTATTACGTTGAATGCGTGGGTGTAGAATACCGAGCTATTTAGTCTGAGATACCTATTTCTAAAGTTGTAACTCAGCTCTGCCAAGTGCGTCTGTTCGGCTCTCAGGTCGCGGTTGCCTGCGTGGGTCTTGGTAGAGTAGTATAGCTCGGTAAAGGTTGGCAGTCTGCCAGCCATGTGCCACGCAAGGCTTATGGTAGAGT
>CAYFSY010000065.1:0-637 GCA_964345905.1 uncultured Paludibacteraceae bacterium
ATTGTAAAAGGCACATTGAGCTTTTTGGCGATAGTCCTCGCCAGCAGTGTCTTACCCGTTCCTGTAGCACCCACCATTATGATGTTAGACTTCTCTATCTCTACGTCGTCGTCGGCTAAATTCTGCGTAATCCTTTTGTAGTGGTTATAGACAGCCACCGAGAGGAAGCGTTTTGCCTCGTCTTGTCCAATCACATATTGGTCGAGAAAAGCCTTTATCTCCCTTGGCTTGGGTATGTCAGTCATCGCAAACTTTTTCTCTTCATTGCCTTTTATCTCCTCGACCACCATTTTATGAGCAAGCTCTACGCACTGTGCGCATATGTGTGAGCCTGTGCCGCTGGCTATGAGAAGCCCTGCCTCTTTGTCGCCTCGTCCGCAAAAACTGCAAAAGTCCTCTTTTTTTGCCATATTTTTACTAAAAAATCTGTTTTATTTTTTCTCGTTACGCTTCAGGATACTATCCACCATTCCGTAGTCCAGAGCCTCTTGCGAGGTCATCCAGTAGTCGGCAACGGAGTCTTTCTCTACCTTTTCGAAAGGTTGTCCGGAGTGCTCAGAGATAATGGTGTAGAGCTCATTACGAAGCTTCTGTATTTCACGAACGGTAATCTCCATATCCGACGACTTACCTTGCA
>CAYFSY010000065.1:686-5849 GCA_964345905.1 uncultured Paludibacteraceae bacterium
CTTTTCGCCTGCTACGAGTAGCACCGCTGCCATAGATGCAGCGATTCCTGTGCAGATTGTTCCCACCTTAGACGAGATGTACTGCATGGTATCGTAGATGCCGAGTCCTGCGTGCACCATTCCGCCTGGCGAGTTGATGTAGATAGAGATATCCTTGCCAGGCTCCGATGTGTCGAGGAACAGTAGCTGAGCTTGTATCACGTTAGCCACGTAATCGTCTATCGGAGTTCCCAGAAAGATGATTCTATCCATCATCAGACGCGAGAACACGTCCATCTGCGATACGTTAAGCTGACGCTCCTCCAAGATGGTAGGCGACACGTAGTAGTTGCTATCCACCACATATTGGTCTAAAGAGAGACCGTTCATTCCTAAGTGTTTGGTGGCAAACTTTCTAAATTCGTTATTTTGCATAATTCTATACTCTTTATTTGTTATTTTTACAATAAAAAATCCCTATTTGGGAGTGCAAATATAATCATTTTTTGGCAAACAGGAGAGGTTTGTTTTTTCAATAGCGGTCTGTAGGCTCTATTGATGCCAATAAAGGTAAAGTTGCTGTTTGAAGTTTTTTTTGAAAACATTTGGCAAATAAAACATTTTTCTGTAATTTTGCGTAAAATAATATTCAATCAATATAAGTATATGACAGACTTCATTGTTTTTATGGCTAAATTTGTTGCTATAGGCATTTCCATAATTGCCGTATTGGCTGCAATATTTATAAAATCAGACGAGTATCCTAAATCATCGCCAAGTGATGATGCCTCTACTAATGTAGGCATAGGTGGTGGTATTTAAGTCTTTTTTTACATAAAAACAATACCAATAATATGGATATTACCTTTATAGGTGTTATAAGCACTCTTAGTTTTTTTGTTATCGTTGGCGGTATTATTCAGGAAGTTCGCAGAGCCATTAGAATTTCATCTAATAGCCGATATAAACGCTATAGAGCTATGCAAAAGCAAGCTCAACAAAAACAGGAAACCGAGCAAGAGCAAGAAGCCGAACCCAAGCAAGAGAGTACTACTTCTGAAAAATCATCTGACACAGAATCCCCAAATGTCTCTTTATCTCAATTAAATTTACTAACTTTGCACTCCAAAAATTTTAATGACGAAAATAACTTTCGAGAGAGACAAATGGATAACAACTTTCAGCTAAACACTATAGAGGAGGCTTTAGAGGACTTCAGAGAGGGAAAATTCCTGATAGTAGTAGATGACGAAGACCGCGAGAATGAAGGCGATTTTGTAATCGCTGCCGAGAAAATCACACCAGAGGCGGTAAACTTTATGCTTCACGAGGGTCGTGGAGTGCTCTGCGTGCCTATCACAATGGAGCGTTGCGAGGAGCTTGAGCTGCCTAAGCAGGTTTCGGACAATACCTCGATTCTCGGCACACCATTTACCGTTACGGTGGACAAGATAGAGGGCTGCACTACAGGCGTGTCATCGGAAGACCGCGCAGCCACTATCCTTGCTCTGGCAGACCCCACCTCTACACCGCAGACATTCGGACGCCCGGGACACATCAACCCGCTCTACGCACAGAATCGCGGAGTGCTTCGCCGTGCAGGACACACAGAGGCATCTGTGGACTTAGCACGCATGGCAGGACTATATCCCGCTGCTGCACTAATCGAGATTATGAACGAAGATGGCTCTATGGCTCGTATGCCTCAGCTGATAGAGATTTCAAAGAAATTCGGAATAAAAATCATTGCCATAAAAGACCTGATAGCCTACCGTCTACGCGAGGAGAGCATTATCAGAAAAGGCTCTGAGGCTGAACTGCCCACAGAGCATGGCAATTTCCACATAAAGACATTTATCCAAAAGAGCAACGGCGTGGAGCACATTGCTCTGATAAAAGGCACTTGGCAGAAAGACGAACCGATACTTGTCCGCATGCACTCATCGTGTGCTACAGGCGATATATTTGCTTCGAAGCGTTGCGACTGCGGTGAGCAACTACACTTCGCTATGCAGACTATCGAGAAGGAGGGCAAGGGAGTGGTGGTATACCTGAGCCAAGAGGGTCGTGGCATCGGCTTGACCAATAAGCTCAAAGCATACGAGCTACAAGAAAACGGCATGGATACCGTAGAGGCAAATGTGCACCTGGGATTTCGACCAGACGAGCGAGACTACGGCGTGGGTGCATCTATCCTGCGTGAATTGGGTGTAGGCAAGATGAAACTTATGACAAATAATCCTGTAAAGCGTATCGGCTTGGAGTCTTATGGCTTGGAAATCGTGGAGGTGGTGCCAATAGAGACTGCTCCAAACCAATACAACGAGAAGTATCTGAAGACCAAGAAAGAAAAAATGGGTCATACGCTTCATAAATTATAATTTTTTCGCTTATAGATTTTTCTATTCTGAAAAAAAGTATTACCTTTGCAGTCCAAATTATTATCCATATAAATGTGGACGGTTGGTCTGTCTGTTTATTTAACAAGGTTTTGAGTGAATTAGCCCGCAATAGAAGCCTTAGCCCGCTGATAGATTTGGCTTGTCCAAGAGAAATGTATAATTATTAAAATTTTTATTAAAAAGTGAACACACTTAGTTATAAAACAGTATCAGTCAACAAAGCAACTGCTCAGAAAGAGTGGGTTTTGATTGACGCTCAAGACTTGGTTTTGGGACGCATGGCATCTAAAATAGCAAAATTGCTACGCGGCAAATACAAACCAAGCTTCACTCCACACGTAGATTGTGGCGACAACGTCATTGTAATTAACGCCGATAAGGTTCGTCTGACTGGTAAAAAGTGGACAGACAGAGTATATCTACGTTATTCTCTCTACCCAGGTGGTCAGAAGGCAAGCACTCCACAAGAGATTATGGAAAAATCACCTGAAAAACTGGTGAGAAGAGTTGTAAAAGGTATGTTGCCAAAAAACATCTTGGCAGACCGCCTTATTAACAACCTTTACGTTTACGCTGGTAGCGAGCATCCACATGCCGCTCAAGAGCCAAAATTAATTGATTTAAACAAAATTAAATAGTTGAGAGTAGTATGCAGACAGTAAATGCAATAGGAAGAAGAAAAGCCGCAGTTGCTCGTGTAATTGTAAAGGGTGGCACAGGTAAAATCACTATAAACAAACGTGAATTTGAGAATTATTTCCCATCGTCTATCCTTCAGTACGTTGTATGCCAGCCACTTAATAAGCTTGAGGCAAGAGATCAGTACGATATTCAAGTTAACCTATGTGGTGGAGGATATAAAGGGCAAGCAGAGGCTCTACGTTTAGCTATCGCTCGTGCTTTGGTAAAAATAGATGAGGCTAATAAGCCTGCATTGAAATCAGAAGGATTTCTTACTCGCGATGCAAGAATCGTTGAGCGCAAGAAGCCAGGTCAGCCAAAGGCACGCAGACGCTTCCAGTTTTCAAAGCGTTAATTGTATTCGATACAAGAACGAAGAAATGTTTATATATACAAAACATCAGTGTCAATCAATCAGGTTGGCACTGTTTTGTTTATTTTCTATCGATGGGAAAATAGTGTTTTGTGAATCAAAAAAAATGATTAACTTTGCGTGATTTTATTTCATTCTAGAAAAATAGATGAATATTTGTATCGGTTGCGGTAGTAATAAGTTGATAGGAAGAGATAAGCCTTTCTTCCCAAGGATAATGTAATATAATATAATAGTCTTTTAAGTGTGTGCTTTTTTTTAAGTAAACATTTATAAGATTATTTTTTTAATAAATAAATGTAGAGTAATATATTAGTAATCAATATTTAAAAAATAATATTATACAATGAACAATTCGTTTTTTAGTAGATTTACGCCAAAAGAGCCTAAGTTTTTTCCACTTCTATCTAGTTTGGCAGATGTAGCAAATAGGTCAGCAGAGAAGCTAGCGGTCTGTATTGAGAAAAATGACCCTGATACTCATCAGGATATTAGGGACTTAGAGCATGACGGTGATAAAGTTATTTCAACCATATACCATGAGTTAAACACTACCTTTATTACACCGTTTGACCGCGAGGATATCAACGCTTTGGCAAACAAAATAGACGATGTCATAGATCTTATCTACGGTTGTTCAAAACGTGTTACATTCTATCGTCCAAAGGAGATGCCTGCAGCAGCTCGTCAACTTGCTGATATGATATATGAATCCACAAAGCTTATGCTTGAGGCGGTAGAGGGATTGGCTCATGTAAAGTCTAAAGCGATGCGTATCAAGGAGTGTTGCGACCTTATCCATGATATTGAGAGTGATGCAGACGAGGTGTTTCAGAACTACACCATCGACCTTTTCACAAATGCAACAGACGCTATAGAGGTTATTAAGCTAAAAGATATAATAAATGTATTAGAGGATACTACAGACGAGATTGACCATGTAGGTAAGGTGATAAAAACCATTTTAGTAAAATACGCATAAAAGAAAATGACGCTTCTCATTACTATTATTGTCCTTGCTCTGATATTCGACTATATCAATGGATTTCACGATGCTGCAAATTCAATTGCTACCATTGTATCCACAAGAGTGCTTACACCGTTTCAAGCGGTGATTTGGGCTGCTTTTTTCAACTTCGTTGCTTTTTTTATTGCAAAATACATCATTGGGGGGTTTGGTATCGCTGACACTGTATCGAAAACAGTAATCGCAGAATACATCACTCTGCCAATTATATTCTCTGGTCTTATTGCTGCAATTGCTTGGAACCTGCTCACTTGGTGGTTGGGTATTCCATCATCGTCTTCTCATACTCTGATTGGAGGATTTGCGGGAGCTGCCATAGCTGCTCATTTTGGCAACTTTGCTGTGATAAAAGCTGATGTTATCGGAAAGATAGCCGCTTTCATAATTTTGGCTCCTCTGATTGGTATGATTGTAGCCTCTATTCTTACAGTGATTGTGGAGTGGCTGGCTAAAAAGAGCAATCCTCATAAAGCAAATACCTGGTTTAAAATTCTTCAGCTCGGTTCTTCTGCACTATTTAGTGTAGGACACGGTTTGAACGACTCACAAAAGGTAATGGGTATCATCGCTGCTGCTCTTATTGCCTACACAGCAACAACTCCCAATGTGCATCCTTGGTTGTATATGAATGATATGAATGATATGCACGACTGGGTGCCGCTTGCCTGTTTTACGGCAATTGCTCTAGTTACAGTTTGTGG
>CAYFSY010000065.1:5859-7767 GCA_964345905.1 uncultured Paludibacteraceae bacterium
ATCGCTGCTGCTCTTATTGCCACCCATATTCATCATCCAGAGATTGACTATGGTATTCAGTCTGTCAATGACCTGCCTGGTTGGGTTGCCTTTGCTTGTTTTACAGCCATATCGCTAGGCACGATGTCTGGAGGCTGGAAAATAGTTAAAACAATGGGAACTCGTATTACAAAGGTTACTCCATTTGAGGGTGTAGTGGCAGAGACCGCTGGTGCTCTTACACTTTACTTGACAGAGTGGCTACGTATTCCAGTAAGCACTACTCACACTATCACAGGTGCGATCATAGGAGTAGGTGCCACAAAACGCCTTTCGGCAGTCCGTTGGGGAGTGACTCGGAAACTATTAGTTGCCTGGATACTTACAATTCCTGTAAGTGCCCTTTTAGCAATGATAGTATATCAAATAGTTGCCTTGCTAGGCATAACAGGCTAAATTATTAAATAAAAAAACAATTGTGTCAAAATGTATAAGATTTTAAGAAAAACAGAGTTTTCGCCTCTGGTCAATGGATTTTGGATAGAGGCACCAGAGATAGCAAAGGCGCGTAAGCCCGGACATTTCGTGATTGTTCGCGTCAGCAAGCAAGGTGAGCGCATACCGCTTACTATTGCCGACTCAAACTTAGATGAGGGTTCGATACTCATTGTGGTACAGAAAGCTGGTAAGTCAACAGGTAAAATCTGTGAGCTGAACGAGGGCGACTCTCTGACAGACGTAGTGGGTCCTCTTGGCAAAGCCACAGAGATAAAAAACTTCGGCACGGTGGTGTGTGCTGCTGGTGGCGTAGGTGCTGCTCCAACTCTGCCTATTGCAAGGGGGCTAAAAGTTGCTGGAAATAAAGTCATTGTCATCATCGCGGCTCGTATGAAGGAGCTGATACTGCTTGAGGACGAATTTCGTAAGTTTGCAGACGAAGTGATAATATATACCGACGATGGCTCTTATGGCACCAAAGGCTTGGTTACCGAAGGTGTAGAGATGGTGATAAACCGCGAAAAGGTAGACAAGGTTGTGGCGATAGGTCCTGCAGTGATGATGAAATTTGTATCGCTACTGACCAAGAAGTACGAAATATACACAGAGGTCTCGCTCAACACCATAATGGTAGACGGTACAGGCATGTGTGGCGCCTGCCGAGTAACAGTCGGAGGAGAGACTAAGTTTGTATGCGTTGATGGACCAGAATTTGATGCTCATAAAGTGGATTTCGACGAGATGATTCAGCGTCTGAGTTATAGAGATTAAAAAAAGCAAAAGATAAAAGACTAATTAGGGCAAGCTTGTGAGTTTGTCCTTTTTTTGTTTTACTTACACAAATAGCGATTACAACATTACGCAAAAAATTCGTATCTTTGCACATAAAAATTTCAGAAAAACAACTAAAAAGGAGCAGATAGAGACAATATGGCGAAGAAGTATGCAGAGACCCCTCTGATGAAACAGTATTTTGAGATAAAAGATAAGTATCCAGATGCGATACTGCTATTCAGAGTTGGCGACTTCTACGAGACCTTTGGCGAGGATGCAATCCAAGCCGCTTCGATACTCGGCATCACTCTTACCATGCGTAGGAATGGAGCCGCATCGCACGTGGAGCTTGCGGGCTTCCCGTTTCATGCCTTAGACACCTATCTGCCTAAGCTTGTCCGTGCGGGGCTTCGCGTGGCAATCTGCGACCAGCTCGAAGACCCCAAAACTGCCAAAACCATCGTCAAACGCGGTGTAACGGAGCTCGTTACGCCGGGAGTCTCTACCAACGAGAATGTGCTAAACGTGGGCGAAAACAACTTTTTGGCAGCAATACACATCGAAAAGGAGCAGGCAGGGCTCTCGCTGCTTGACATCTCTACGGGCGAGTTTTACCTCACAGAGGGCAACTTCGACTACATCGAAAAGACATTCTCG
>CAYFSY010000065.1:7777-9394 GCA_964345905.1 uncultured Paludibacteraceae bacterium
GCCGAGTGGCTCTCGGCAAAAATCCCTAAGTTCGAGCAAGACGACTGGATTTACACCATAGATGCGGCTAAAGATAGGCTATTCAAGCACTTCGAGGTAAATTCCTTCAAAGGCTTCGGTGTAGATGACATGACACTTGGGCTTGTGGCGGCGGGGGCGATACTCTACTACCTCGACCAGACCGAACACAACCGCATCTCGCACATCACTAAGCTCTCACGCATCGAGAAAAACAACTTCGTGTGGCTCGATAAGTTTACCATTCGCAACCTCGAGCTGCTCAGCTCACAAGAGGGCAAAGCGGAGCATTCGCTCTACTCTGTGCTCGACCGTTGCCAGACCCCGATGGGCAGCCGCCTGCTCAGGCGTTGGGTAACCTTCCCGCTGAAGTCTGTAAAACAGATACAGCATAGGCTCGGCGTAGTGGAGCACCTTTTCCGCCATACAGACGACAGGGCTACGCTGGAGGATAATCTGGGCAAAATTGGCGACATGGAGCGAATACTCTCGAAGGTGGCTGTGGGGCGCGTATCGCCACGCGAACTGCTGCAGCTCGCTCATTCACACGAAGCCATTGTGTCTGTGAAAGCAATCTGTGCTGAGGCGAAAGACAATTGGCTTTTGAATACCTTTGCCGAACAGCTAAACCCTTGTCCGCAGCTTGTGGAGCAAATCAAGGCGGAGATTACCGAAAACCCACCCGCAACGCTTGCCAAAGGTGGAGTTATCCGCAGCGGTGTAGATAGAGAGCTAGACGAGCTTCGCCACATCTCGCATTCGGGCAAAACCTACCTGAAAGAGATACAGGAGCGGGAGGCTGAACGCACAGGCATTACCTCGCTAAAGATAGGCTACAACCAAGTCTTTGGCTACTACATCGAGGTTACCAATACGCACAAAGACAAAGTGCCTGCGGAGTGGATACGCAAGCAGACCCTGACCAACGCCGAACGCTACATCACTGAGGAGCTGAAGGAGTACGAGACAAAGATTTTGGGAGCGGAGGAGAAAATCCTTCTGCTCGAACAGCAGATTTTCGATAACCTCGTACAGAGCGTTAGCCAATATATTCAAGCGATTCAGACCAACTGCACTATCTTGGCTCAGCTCGACTGCCTCGATAGCTTCGTAAAGGTGTCGCGAGACAACCACTACAACCCGCCAATCATCGACGATAGCAAGGAGCTCGACATAAAAGCGGGCAGGCACCCAGTCATAGAGCGGCATCTACCCATAGGCGAGAGCTACATTCCAAACGACATTTTCCTCGACGACCAGAGCCAACAGATCGTCATCGTAACAGGACCAAACATGGCGGGTAAGTCGGCACTGCTGCGGCAGACGGCACTGATAGTGCTGATGGCACAAATCGGTTGCTACGTGCCTGCGGAGTCGGCGAGAATCGGTGTGGTGGACAAAATCTTTACCCGCGTGGGGGCGAGCGACAACCTCTCGTCGGGCGAATCGACCTTTATGGTAGAGATGAACGAGGCGGCAAGCATACTGAACAACATCTCAGACCGCAGCCTTGTGATATTCGACGAGCTCGGACGCGGCACCTCTACCTACGACGGCATCTCTATCGCATGGGCCATAGTGGAGTATATCCACGAGCAC
>CAYFSY010000066.1:0-9272 GCA_964345905.1 uncultured Paludibacteraceae bacterium
AAAGATAAAATCCTTGGCTACACTACGCGAGGTATCCACAGAGATGATTTGGAGATGACAATCGACGAATTTCCCATAAAACGCACTGGCTCTCAGGGGCAGAACAAGAGTTTCGTAGTCTCGATGAAGTTGGCGCAACTGATGTTCCTGAAAGGCATCTCGGGCAAAACGCCGATACTTCTGCTCGACGATATATTCGACAAGCTCGACTCTTACCGTGTCGACCGCATTATCCGCGAAATCTCGTCGGATAGCTTTGGTCAGATTTTTATCACAGACACCAGCCGCGAAAACCTCGACGAGCTGATACAGAAAAATTCCGACAACTATGCGTTTTTTGCAGTGGAGGATGGCAGAATTATCAATACAGAGGAGGCTGGCAGATGAGAGGTTTGGTGCTGACTATATCGATTTTGCTCTCTGCCACAGCGTTTTCGCAGGTTTTTCAGAACAGCGTTTTCGCAGAAAATATAAAAACCCTTCAGGTTTATAATTCCAAAGATGTAACCTCTTTGCCGCTTGTAGAGCTGAATTCTGATGAAAAGATTGTGGTCTCGTTTGACGAGATGGAGTATTCGGAACAGGCGTTTTTCTATCGTATTGTGCACTGCAACAGAGACTTCAGCCGTTCGTCGCTTGCCGAGATGGAGTACTTCTCGGGCTTTGTAGAGAATCAGATTTACGATGTAAACCTTTCGCAAAACACCCTGACACACTATGCTCACTATCGCGTGGAGATTCCTGAAGGCAGCGACAGATTCAAGGTTTCGGGCAACTACGCAATACTGATTGCCAAAGACCAGGACTTCGCAAACCCTGTGGCAACGGCTCGCTTCTATGTGTCGGAGGAGCAGGCGGATATTTCGGCACGTGTTAGCGGGAACACCCAAAAGGGCTTCTCTACTGCCTTCCAACAGCTTGATATTGAGGTAGATAATTTCAAGCTAAATCTGACAAACGCCATCGCCGAGCTGAACCTTTGCATTATGCAAAATCGCCGAGAGGACAACAAGGTAATCGACATAAAACCAACGTTTACAAGCAATTACAAGCAGCAGTATCTCTCGCACAAGTCGCTTACATTCTACGGCGGCAACGAGTATCGTTTTATAGACTTTTCCTCAGAATATGCCTACAGTGGCGAGATTGATAAAATCGACATCAAGCCGGGCTACTACACTGTGTTTACCACGCCTGCCTATCCGCGTCATAAAGCTTCCCTGCCGACCAGCCACGGCAACGCTTTTGGGAGGTTTATCATCAATCGCAAGAGCTACTGGGATAGCGACTTTACGGCAGACTACATGTGGGTAAACTTCGTTCTGCCAAACGATTTGGAGTATTACGGCTACGATATTTACATTTTGGGCGACTTCCTCGGAAATGGCTTGACAGAGAGTGCCAAAATGGAGCTTTTGCTTAAGGAGAATATCTACCACAAGTCGCTACTGCTGAAGCAGGGAGGCTATAGCTTCCTATACGCTTTTGTGCCGAAAAAAGGCAGCAAAGAGGCGAACCTACAGCTGTTTGAGGGTAGCTACTGGCAGACTCAAAACGAGTATTCAATCCTGCTTTACTACACGCCTTGGGGCAGCCGATACGGTACGTTGTGGGAGCGGTGTTGATGCCGTTTATCTTGGCTTTTGCTAAGAGATACAACCTGGTGGTTCGTCCAAACCGCCGCACCTCGCACAACGGCAACGTGCCAAACATCGGCGGGGCAAATATATTCCTCTCGCTGCTGCCGATATTCGTTACGCTGCTCATTATGGGGCACATCAACCCGTTTTTTTTCGTGGGATTTTGCTTGATTTTTGTGGTAGGATTCATCGATGATGTTCTGGTGCTCTCTGCCTATTGGAAAATACTCGCCGAGACGCTCTGCGCCATCTGCCTGATATATTTTGCCGACATCAGAATCCATTCGCTCTACGGCATCTTTGGAGTGGAGGAGCTACCGCTTTTCGTGAGTTATGCACTATCATATTTTGTTTATATACTGATAATCAACGCTATAAATCTTGTTGATGGTGTAGATGGTTTGGCTTCGAGCCTCGCCATAATCTACAACCTCTTTTTTGGTATTTGGTTTATGCTGATAGGCGAAAGCTATCTTTCTCTGATATGCTTTGCTGCAGTCGGTGTGCTGACAATTTTCTTTATCTACAACGTTTTTGGCGGAGTGAATAAAAAGATATTTATGGGCGACTCAGGCTCGCTGACCATCGGCTATATGTTGGTCGCTATACTCTTTGTGTTTTTGAGGAAAAACCAAGCTGTTCCGCAGGAGTCGGCAATTTGGTTTCCTGTAGCACCAGCCACCGCTATAGCCATATTTTTTGTGCCTGTCTTTGACGTTGTCAGAGTGTCGCTCACGAGGCTGAAAAATCGTAAATCAATTCTTGAGGCAGACCGCAATCACATTCATCATCTATTGCTTAGGCTTGGGTTCTCGCACAGGGGTGTAAGCTTTGTGTTAGACCTTGTCTCTCTGTTTTTTATAATAATTGCTATTGCTCTGAAAAACTACAATTTTTGGGTACAAATGGCTGTAATACTGATAATTGGCTGCCTTTTAATTCTGATTATTTGGCAACTAATCAATCGCCAGATTCGCAACAATGAGAACGCAAACAGTTAGACTTTTAGCTACTTTTATAGCTATATTTTTTGTGCAAATAGTTTATTCTCAAATAGATAAGTCAAAAATGAACTACAATAAATTAACTCCCAAAGAGGAAGCGGTTATCCTACACAAAGGCACTGAGCCACCCTTCTCTGGCGAGTATTGGCGAGAGAGCCGTGAGGGCGTTTACACTTGCAGGCGTTGCAACGCTGTGCTGTATGATTCGAAAGATAAATTTCAGTCGCAGTGTGGTTGGGCGTCTTTCGATGACGAACACAGCGGGGCAGTTGAGCAGAAGCCAGATGCAGACGGCTTCAGAACGGAGATTGTCTGCCGAAACTGTGGCGGACACTTGGGGCATGTGTTTTTCGGTGAAGGATTTACTCAGAAAAATGTGCGTCACTGTGTCAATTCGCTCTCGTTGCTTTTTATTCCAAAGGCTGACGAGAACCTTGATACAGCCTATTTTTCGTCGGGGTGTTTTTGGGGAACGGAGTATTTTTTCCAAAAAGCCAAAGGTGTAATGCACACGGCGGTTGGCTTTATGGGCGGAACAGTCGAACATCCCTCTTACCAAGAGGTTTGCGAGGGGACTACAGGACATTTGGAGACTACCGAAGTGGTGTTTGACCGCCGTGAAACAAGCTACGAGGAGTTGGCTCGCCTGTTCTTTGAGACTCACGACTTTACTCAGGCAGACGGACAAGGCCCTGACATTGGCAGTCAGTATTTATCTTGTATCTTTTATAAAAGCGATGAACAAAAGGCTGTGGCAGAGAAACTTATGGGTATTTTAGCAGAAAAAGGCTATAGTGTAGCTACAATGCTGAGGGAGGCAGAGAAGTTTTGGAGGGCTGAGAATTACCACCAAAAGTACTATCAGAACAAGGGAACAAGACCATATTGCCATGCCTACAAAAAAGTTTTTTGAAAAATAATTTTTGTAGTTTCAGAAAATTGTATTACCTTTGCAGTCCCAAAAGTTATGCGGTTGTGGCGTAATTGGTAGCCGCGCTAGACTTAGGATCTAGTGCCGAGAGGCGTGGGGGTTCGAGTCCCTTCAGCCGCACAAAAGCGAGGTGGTTTTCAGTTTTTTCTTGAGAATGCTTCGCTTTTATTCTTTTTATGAAATAAAAATTTTAGTTTTTTGTATGAAAAAGATTGTTTTTACTCTTATAATTGTATTGGCAGCCATCGCTTGCGGCAAAAAGGTCAATCCCAAACCCTATGAGTACTTCAGGATAGACCTGCCAGAGCACTCTTACCACAGAGTGGATTCGCTTCGCAGTATCGCTTTCGACGTGGCTGATAGCACAAAGATTTCAGAGGTAATAGAGGACGGAGTGTTAGGCTATGATATTGATTATCCGCATATTAACGGTAGGATTTACCTTACCTACCTGCCAATCAACCTCGATTCGTTTATACTCGTTACCGAAGATAGCCGCGCACTTGCCTACAAACACACTATCAAAGCGAGTTCGATTGTGGAGAACTACTACGCGAACGACACCACCAAGGTCTATGGCGTACTGTTTAGAATCGAGGGCAATGCCGCCTCGCCTGTGCAGTTTTTTATTACCGATAGCACCAAAAATTTCCTTCGTGGCTCGCTCTACTTCAACAATCTGCCGAACTACGACTCTATACTGCCTGTCGCCAGATATGTGGAGGAGGATATTGTCCGACTGATAGAGAGCGTAAGGTGGAAGCAGTGATTTTCAGTTTGCTATGATAAATTACATTGTTTGGAGCTTCTCAGGTAACCTCGCGATAGGGAATTTTTCAATTCATCTCTATAGCTTTTGCTTTGCTTTAGGCTTGTTGCTTGGTGGTTTTGTGGTCATTCGGCTGATGCAGGAGTATAAAACCTCGCAAACCTACCTTATATACGCATTTTTAGGCATATTCCTTGGAGCAAGGTTGGGGCACTGCCTGCTCTACGAACCAAACTACTATCTGAACCACATAGCAGAGATATTTCTACCATACCAAAAGATTGACGGGGAAGTTACATTTACGGGTTTTTCGGGTTTGGCATCACATGTGGGCGTGCTTGGGTTAATGCTTGCTTTGGCTATTTTTGCTTATCGCAATAAGGTCGATTACCTGCGTCTTTGCGATGTTTTCGCCATAGCTACGCCGCTTGCGGGTGGGTTTATACGGCTTGGAAACCTTATGAATTCCGAGATTTTGGGTAAAGCCACCGAAGTGCCTTTGGCGTTTGTTTTCACTCGAGTTGACCTCACGCCTCGTCATCCGGCACAGCTCTACGAAGCGATTTGGTACTTCCTGCTCTTTTTGGCAATATGGCTACTTTACAAAAAGATTGGGCTGAAAAAGTACCGCGGCGGCTTTTTCTTGGGAGTGGCTTTTATAGGAGTGGCAGTATTTAGGTTTTTAGTCGAGTTTCTGAAGGAGCCTCAAGAGCTTTATCAGCACTCAATGCCTCTAAACATGGGGCAACTGCTGAGCATCCCATTCATTTTTGCAGGTATTGCGTTAATAATTTACTCTATTAAACGGGAAAATTCATAGATTTTTCTTATCTTTGCATGTTTGATAGAAATAAATAATCATAAAATAAAAAATGAAAGGTATAATTCTTGCAGGTGGTAGCGCTACACGCTTATTCCCACTATCGAAGGCTATTTCTAAACAGATAATGCCTGTCTATGACAAACCAATGATTTATTATCCGCTCTCAACGCTGATGTTAGCGGGTATTCGTGAGGTGCTGATAATATCCACGCCACGCGACCTACCGATGTTTCGCGAACTGCTCGGCACAGGCGAAAAGCTTGGAATGCGGTTTGAGTACAAGATTCAGGAGGTGCCAAACGGACTTGCTCAGGCGTTCGTTTTGGGTGAAGAGTTTTTGCATGGCGAGGGCGGTTGCCTGATACTTGGCGATAATCTATTCTACGGACAGAACTTTTCGGGAATGCTACAGCGTGCAGCAAGCATAGATAAAGGTGCCTGCATATTTGGCTATTTCGTAAAAGACCCTCGTGCATATGGCGTGGTTGAGTTTGACGAAGCTGGCAATGTGCTTAGCCTCGAGGAAAAACCAAAGGAACCAAAGAGCAACTTTGCTGTTCCTGGCTTGTATTTCTACGACGCTACCGTTGTAGAAAAGGCTAAGAACCTTAAACCATCGGCTCGTGGAGAGTATGAAATTACCGACCTCAACAAACTCTATCTAGAGGAAGGAACCCTCAAGGTAGAGACCTTCGGACGCGGCTTCACTTGGCTTGATACAGGTAACTGCGATAGCTTGCTTGACGCCTCTAACTTTGTGGCAACAATTCAAAATCGACAAGGATTTTACATCTCTTGCATTGAGGAGATAGCTTGGCGTAAGGGTTGGATAAACGATGAGCAACTTAAACAACTTAGTAATGAATTGAGTAAAACCACCTACGGAGAGTATCTGCTCGGATTGGTGGAAAAATAAGTTATAACACACAAGATGAAAGTAATAGAGACTAAAATAGAGGGATTGAAAATAATAGAGCCTGCAGTTTTTGGCGACTCTCGCGGTTTTTTCCTCGAGTGCTACAACGAAAAACGCTATCACGAGGCTGGCATTACAGAGAGGTTTATTCAAGATAATATCTCGGCTTCGACGTATGGAGTGGTGCGAGGTTTGCACTTCCAGCGAGGCGAGGCTGCTCAGGCAAAGCTGGTGCAGGCTATAGTAGGTAGGGTGCTAGATGTGGCTGTGGATATTCGTCCAGGCTCTAAAACTTACGGAGAGTGGGTTGCCGTGGAACTATCAGCCGAAAATCACCGCCAATTCCTTATTCCACGAGGATTTGCACATGGTTTTTCTGTTTTGAGCGAGAAAGCAATATTTTCGTATAAGTGTGATAACCTATACTGCAAAGAGGCTGAGGGTGGACTCCTATATAATTCACCAAAGCTTGGTATAGACTGGCAAGTGCCAGAGGAAAAGATGATTCTATCAGACAAGGATTTGAATTGGCAAGCGTTTGAGTAAATAAATTTTTATATTAAAGAAAAATGAATAATAAGCTTATTGTAACTGTGATGTTTTTTGCTTTGGTACTCTCGCAAGGTATGACGGCACAGATTCGTGTATTTGGAGACTGTGATGAGTTGGACAAAAAATATGCCTCTGAAATCAGTTCTAAGAAAAAAGATATAGCTTTTCTCGAACAGGTTCTCGAGGAGTATTCAGAGAGTTGTATGGGTTCGGAGGTCTATTACCGTGCTGCAAAGTACCTGCAGGAGCAGAAACCGAGCTACCTTTCGTCAGCTGTCTGTGCATTCTATACGCACAATGTTCAGCGAAAGGCAAGACAGGCTATTCCTTTCTACGAAAAAGCTGCAGAACTTGCCTCAGACAAGCAGAAGCAGGCAGAGATACTCTACACAATTGCTGAGGTTTACTACCGTGAACTGAAAAACATGCAGCAGGCTCGTGTCTATGCCGAAAAGGCAATAGCTGTAAATCCTCAGGTTTTGAAGGCTTATGAGCTTATAGCAGAGCTCTATGCAAATTCGAGTGTGTCGAGAAATCCGGTAGCTGACAAAGCTAAATATTGGTTAGCTGTAGATGTACTTGAGAAGGCAATAGAGGCAGCACCTGAGACTGTTTGTACCGAAAAGCAATACTTGCAGATGCAGGAATACTCCAGGCAGTTCCCTACAAAGGCAGAAATCCAAAGTCAGAGAGATATGAAGGAGGGCAAAACGTACCGTGTGGGCGGTTGGATTGGCAGAAATACCGTTTGTAGAGCCAAAGACGAGTCGTTGGACGAAGTGTATATAGATATTGAGAGTGGAATCTAAGAAGCGTTTTTTTTATCATAAGAAAAACATCGTAAGCCTGCTGATAATCGCGGTTTTGGCTTATGTGGTAGTGGTGGGTTGTGCCAATATGGGGCAAGGTCCGCAGGGAGGTCCTGTGGATATTACTCCACCAAAACCATTACGAAGTACTCCAGAGCAACTAGCTCTTAATTATCAGAAAAATAGGATTGAGGTTGTATTTGACGAGATAATTCAGGTGGATAATGCCTTTGAGAACGTCATAGTCTCGCCACCTCAGAAGGAGGCACCAATAGTAAAGGCTGTTGGTAGAAAGCTGTTGATAGAGCTACGCGACACGCTTTTAGACAGCACTACGTACACCATCGACTTCGGTTCGGCAATTGTGGATAATAACGAGAAAAATACACTTCACAACTACTCATTTTCGTTTTCTACAGGCAATCAGATTGATACGCTGAAGCTTTCGGGAATTGTGATAGATTCCGAGACTTTGAACCCCGTATCAGGACTGATAATAGGCATACATAGCGACCTTAGCGATTCGGCGTTTATCAATAAAAAATTCGACCGCATCACCCGCACCGACAATCAAGGCAGATTTACTATTAGCAACGTAAAAGAGGGCAAATATAGGATTTTCGGCTTGGACGATATAGGTAACAACTTCCGATTTGATATGCCAAACGAGCAAATCGCCTTTACCGACAGCGTTTTTGTGCCAAAAGTTGCGATGAAAGAGAGCCGAGACACCACTTTCCGCGACTCAATAGTGGAGCAAGGGAACGCTAAAGACACTATCAGGCTGATTGACACCATTATAGCAAAGCGTGAGTACATCTATTCGCCAGACTCGATAATACTGAAATCGTTTACAGAGGAGTTTTACAAGCAATATCTAACCAAAACGGAACGAAAAGATGCTCAGCACTTTACCATATATTTTGCCGATAAAAATGACTCTTTACCAAAACTCGAACCGATGAACTTCAGCCTCGACCAACTGTTTGTGCAGGCAAATGAGCGGAAAGATACCATTAGCTATTGGCTCAGGGACTCGTCTTTGTGGGATACAGATACGCTTACGCTGAGGCTAACATACCAAAAAAGCGACTCGCTTAACCAGCTACAGCCGCAGACGGATACTCTAAACTTTGTTTACAAAAAACCAAAACAGAGCAGTTCTTCGAGGCGACAGAGTTTTCGCCAAGATTTTATTTCGATTACGAGTAACGCAACATCTACCTTTGACTTTTTCAAAGAGGTGGAGTTGAGCTTCAAGACACCGACATTTATCGCTTCGGATACTGCTCGGAGATATACATTCGAGGAAAAGATTGATACCAATTGGAGGGCGTATCCTTGCGTTTTGCAGCAAAAAGATTCGCTTGGACTGATATATACCCTAAAAACTCAATTGAAACCCAATGCGACTTATCGCCTAAAAGTCGATTCAGCATATTTTCATGACCTTTACGGCAAAGTAAATAATACTTTTACTACAAATATAACCACCAAACCACGCGACTCGTACTCTACACTGACACTCGAACTCGGAGTGGCTACGGGACAGGAGGTAGTGGAATTGCTATCTAAAGAGGATAAAGTTTTGCGGAGAATAAAGGTAGAGAAGGCAGGTAGCCAAAAGATAAAGTTTGACCTGCTCGATGCGGGCGTTTACTACGCACGCCTATTTGTTGACCGCAATGGTAACGGCAAATGGGATGCAGGAAGCTACTCGGAACGGAGGCAAGCAGAGGAGGGCTATTACTACCCATACTACTTCGAACTGCGGCAGATGTGGGATTCGGAGGAGTATTGGGATTACCTTGAGTTCCCGCTTTTAGAG
>CAYFSY010000067.1:0-9027 GCA_964345905.1 uncultured Paludibacteraceae bacterium
GCGGCATGGCGGAGATTCAGTGCCAATACGCACCTGAATTTACAAGCCATTCGCGGGGTGAGAGGGTTGAGGTGGAATAGTGGGGGATTAGTGGGTTGTTATCTGTGGTTTTTTCCATCAGATCAATTCTTTTCAAATTCCAAGACCCAATCAATATCAATAATTCCTCCTCGTCCCTTTCTGTTGAAACGCATAAAGCGATTTTTTATTTTGTATCCCCATTTATTTTTTAGCTTAAAGCCATTTCTTTCTGCTATAGTTACGAGAAAATCCGCTGTTTCAAAATAAATACCACTTACTTTACTATTGCCAACTACCATTACATAATGAGCTTGTGGCTTTAAGCATTTAGACATTTCTGCAAAATGTTTTTCCATCTCAGCAAAATACTTGTAAGTAATATATGCGTGTTTATGTCCATTCTTTTCGTCTATTTCAAATACTTGTTGCAATTTATCATCCAATAGTTCAATAGATGTTTTTGAAATAAAAGGCGAATAACAAATAAATTCTTTTTTAGGTATTTGCTTATTACCGATATATTTTGCCTTTTTATCGTTTTGTAAGTTTTGAGTTTGCATTTGAAACAGATCGCCAATCCAAAACAACTCAACCATCTGATTGTAAATATAATCTACTGCTTTTATGTATGGTGGTGAAGTGATTGCCAAATCAGCTTTCCTTCCTTTTAATATGTGCGCTAATGAATTTGAACTTGACGAGACGACAATCTCTGACGGTTTTAAATTCGGATTAAAAGAAAATTCGCTAATTCGTTCAACAAAATAATCTAATTGAGAAAAGAAAAGCGTAAAAACTTCCTCTGGTTGCTTGATCTTTGTATGCGAAACGTATGTTTTCTGTGACTCGTTATCGGCATTTGAAACACGACGAATAATTGAAGAAAAACAAATAAACAACAAGTCTTGAATATCTTTTATTGCTTTTTCATTTCCAAAGTTATCTACTGTTTGGTTTATTAATGTTCTGATTACAGATAATTTATTGATAGTGTCTTTTGTAAACCAATGTTCTAAAGTTTGACATTCGGGGATAAATAATTTTTTGGGCGGGTTTCTTATATTTTTTTTCAACCAATTGGCAATAACCGATAATTTTTCAATGTCAATTTTTGTAGTTTTTACTTTTGAAATTAACGCCGAAAGCGGATCAATATCAATACCAATAGAATAATTGCCTGATAATGCACTTTCCACCAAAGTAGTACCACTCCCACAAAATGGTTCTAAAATTAAGTTATCTGTTTTGCTTTTGAGATATTTATTTATTGCCCAATGTGGAATTTGGGGGATAAATTTTGCAGGATATTTATGGAAGCCATGAGTGTATTGCGTTACACTATTTGTGTTAATACTTAAAATGACTCCAAAATCTATATTTTCAGGAATTATATTTTTTACTATTTGATATTTTACCATGTACTTACTTTTTTAGTAAAACAATACTTTCCCTTAAATACTCTTTCAGGGGATCTAAATCTTTTTTCTGTTGCGAACTTGTTGTTAAGTGTCTGGCAATAAAAACATTTTCGACTGTAAAACCGACTTCTCTTGCTATTTGTGCAGTCAAAATATCGGAAGGAATTATCACACCTGAATATGCCGAATTTCCGATAACACTACCAACATAACCGCCTTTCTCTGTTTGTAAATACAGTTTTTTCAAAAGCGTATATGTGTCATCAAAATAGCCTCTTACAACTGTTGGTATTCTGTCACTCCATAGATTTTTTTTGTCAAAAAGAGAAATTAAACTTTCAATATTTTCATTTCGATAATTTATCGGTTTCCCATTTAATGAGTTTGTGTTTGAACGGAACCCCATTTCTCTCAATGTTTTGAGTTCTGCTCTATTTTTCACAAAATCGCCAAGCCACAGTTCAACTTTATGAATTTCAAAATAATCAAAGCAATTGCAATAAGGGGGCGAAAAAAAGTAAATTGTATTTCATCTGACAAAAAATCGTCAAATAGCAGACAGTCATTGTTATAGATTTTCGGTTTTTTTTCTATTAAACCATAATTATTCTGAATATCAAACAAAGCAGTATTTATTTTCTGTAACAATTTATGTTTTACAAACTCAAACTTATCACTAGGAAACATCTTTCGTTCCCACTCATCTTTTGGAATATTTATATAGCCAGACTGTGTCCTTTTCCTATTTTTATATTTTATGCCATTCCCTTCTTTTTTAATGTTAGAAACTTCTTCAATAATTGAAAGCCAAATGACAAAAAACAAGTTGCTAACAGTTGTATTCTTAATGCTTTTAATTTGTACTTTTAATTGCAATAAAGTATTTAAAATTTCATTATTAAACATTTTATCTGCCAAATCAAAAGAATGTTCAAATATTTTATTTGTTTTTTTTAATTGTTCTATTTTTTGTTTTTCTGCTATTATTTCACTTATGTCACACTTGCTGTATTGCTCATTTGCAACACTTGCTACTAATACTGAAATAGGATTAACATCTACTCCAAAAGATTGTAAGTTATTATGTCTAGCCGAAAAAAGCGTTGTCCCACTACCCAAAAAAGGGTCAAAAACATTTCTTGTAATATTTAACTCTTTTAAAAAAGCCTTAACTAATCGTGTAGAATACCCCTCACGATAAGGGAACCATCTTTGTATGGGCGTTAAATGAGCTTGCCCAAAATGCACTTGATTTGCAAAAGATGGAGCAGATGTAAACAGCAAGTTTTTTTCTAACAATTTGAATACCGCCTTTTGCTGCTTTTGTTTACTTAATTCTAAAACAGGATTATCTTCAGCCAAAGAGTATGCACCCAAAGGCTCAGAAAGTACTGAACACTCAAAACCGTCAAAAGAATAATTTTGATTTTTCAATGCTACCCCCATTATGCAAATTTTAATTGTTCATCAACCGCTTCGTCTGAAAACTCTACTCTGTAAATAGTAGGAGTAGCATATAAAATTCCTTCAGCATTCTTTTTTACGGGGTTGTTTATGATACTGATAAATGTTCCGAAATTGGTAAAATAAATTCGGTAAATATAAAAATGACAGGCATGTTGTTCAGCAGCGACCCATTCGTTACGAGTAAGATTTATGGAATCTAATGTATCGGTAAAATTTGGTGGATTGACTCGGGTTGTTGCCTTAACTTCAATATATCTATGAAATTCGGGATTTTGCTTATTTCTGCTTGCTTCAATAGAAAGTATGTCATAGCCTAATCCTTTTGTCTTTCCGAGATAAATAACTTTGTTAACTAAACGAGAATTGAAGGCTTTGACGATATTTTTCTCAAATTCAAGCACAAAGTTCTCACCCTCATCACCTAACTCAGTTGTGGTTTTTCCTATCGGTTGTCCTTTCAACATAGACGTTACGGCATCTAAACTATTGATTGATGTGTTAAACTTTTCTTGTTCAATCTGAGCAAAACTGCCAAAATATTCTTGCCATTCCAATTCAATTTTTTTTCCAATGTTTTTTTCTGTCAAGTCATATTTTGAAAAATCAATGGCAAGAGGTGTTTTTAAATTTTCAATAAAAAAATCTATCGCTATTTGTTCCTTTGAGTTTATCCAAATGTTTGAGCCGTCTTCCCTTATTAAATTTGCTAATTTTAGATAGTCAAACTGTTCATTAATGTGTTGATAATCCCATGCATAGTTTTTGGTAATAGCAACTTTTTTAGTAATATTTTTTGCTCTATCTGACAATATTGTTTTTAGCACTTCATCGGCGGTAACATTTCCTTGCAATACGTGCAAAGAATTTAAAACATAATAACCGATTTCGTGTTTTGTGAGTATAACATTGTTTTGCTTTGCTTTTTGCAACAATAAAAGTAAAAAATGGTATGGACGAAAAGAAACTTTGTTTTGAATTTTATCAATAGTTGTACTTAATTTCTGTGCACCATTAGGTTGTTGAAATTGGAAACAAACGCTTTTGAACAGCGCAGGTTGATCGTTATCTTCAAGATACTTTTTTGTTCTATCAGATAGATAAATTATTCCGTCTCTTTCATAAATAAGACCAAGTAGTTTATTTACATTTTTTGTTCGGTGGTTTTTTATTGTTTTGCTATTGTCTTTTATATATTTCGACAATCTATCATCAAATTCTTTCGCAAATTATTTTGCAGAGATAGGGCAAATTTCATTTAAAATCTCTGCATAAATTGGTAAATAGTCATCCATTCTTGAAATGGATTTACCTCTAATTATCGTGCAACGATATTGTATGTCTGGATTGTACATAATAAGCAACTTGTTTTTTAATTTACAGCAAATATACTGTTTTTTCAGGACTTATAGGGTCGAAAACATCTAAAAAATTGTAGAATATAAACATCCAATTGTATATTAATATGTGTTAGCTGAAATTTAATAGTACAGCTAACATATTACTTGCCCCACAAAGATACAACTTTTTTATTAATATCCGCAAATTATTTTCTGCCGGAAAAAATCGAAATGGAGCAATCTGCTGATTTTTGGATAAAATTTAGTAATTTTGCAACCTGAAAAAAATCCGAGTAAAGATGAATAAATTTCCTGAATATAAGGGTCTGAACCTTTCGGACACCAACAAAGAGATTTTAGAGTATTGGCAAGAGCAAGAGGTCTTCGAACGCTCTGTAAGCGAGCGCGAAGGCTGCGAGTCGTTTGTATTCTATGAAGGACCGCCTTCGGCAAACGGCATGCCCGGCATCCACCACGTGATGGCTCGCACCATCAAAGACGTTTTCTGCCGATTCAAGACCATGCAAGGCTACCAAGTGAAGCGTAAAGCGGGCTGGGACACCCACGGACTGCCTGTAGAGCTCGGCGTAGAAAAGATGCTCGGCATCACCAAAGAGGATATCGGCAAGACAATCTCTGTCGATGACTACAACGCCGCCTGCCGCACAGAGGTAATGAAATATACCCGCGAGTGGGAGGAGCTAACCCGCAAGATGGGCTACTGGGTGGACATGAGCAACCCCTACATTACCTACGACAACCGCTATATCGAGACCCTTTGGTATCTGCTCAAAAAGCTTTACCAAAAAGGGCTACTCTACAAGGGCTACACCATTCAGCCCTACTCGCCTGCCGCTGGCACAGGACTTAGCACACACGAGCTGAACCAGCCCGGCGCCTACCGCGACGTAAAAGACACCACCTGCATAGCGCAGTTTCTGATAAAAACCGACACGCCTCTTGCCCAGCAAATGGCAGAGACGGCTGGCACAGACCAGATATACATCCTTGCGTGGACTACCACGCCTTGGACACTGCCATCGAACACCGCTCTGGCAGTAGGACCTGCCATCGATTACTTGTTGGTGAGAACAACCAACCAATACACCAAGCAAGATGTCGTTGTAGTGCTCAGCGAACCGCTTTTGGCAAGCGTTATGGGTAAAAACGAGTATGAGATTTTGGCAAAGAGCTCGCAGGAATCAACTACCACCAGCTTTTCCCTTGGGTGAATCCTATCGCGCCGGGCGAAACGAAGCTATCGGCTTTCCGCGTAATCTGCGGCGACTTCGTTACTACAGATGACGGTACAGGTATTGTACACATAGCACCAACCTTCGGTGCCGACGACGACAAGGTGGCTAAGGCAAACGGCATCGCACCGCTCTTTGTGGTGGATACCAAGGGCGATAACCGACCAATGGTGGACTTCACAGGAAAATTCTTTTTACTTGATGATATCGACCCTGAATTTGCCAAGACAAACGTCGATGTGGAGCTCTACAAGCGGTGGGCAGGCAAGTTTGTGAAAAACGCCTACGACCCAACACTCACCGAGGCAGACGAGACCCTCGATGTGGAGCTCTGTATGGAGTTGAAGCAACGCGGACAGGTGTTCAAGATAGAGAAGCACACCCACAACTACCCACACTGCTGGCGTACAGACAAGCCTGTGCTCTACTATCCGCTCGACTCGTGGTTTATCCGCACCACAGCCGTAAAAGAAGAGATGATGGCGCTGAACGAGACTATCAACTGGAAGCCTCAATCTACAGGCACAGGACGCTTCGGCAAGTGGCTCGAGAACCTACAAGACTGGAACCTCTCGCGAAGCAGATATTGGGGCACACCGCTGCCAATCTGGCGTACAGAGGACGGCGAAGAGGAGATTTGCATCGGCTCTGTAGAGGAGCTTTTCCTTGAGATAGAGAAGTCTGTCGAGGCTGGCTTTATGGCAGAAAACCCATACAAGAACTTCAAAGTGGGGGTTTATACTGCAGAGAATTACAGCGTAGAGAATATCGACCTACACCGTCCATATGTTGATGAAATCATCTTGGTTTCGGCAAGTGGCAAGCCTATGAAGCGTGAGCTTGACCTCATAGACGTGTGGTTCGATAGCGGCGCAATGCCTTACGCTCAGGTGCACTACCCTTTTGAGTGTGAGTAAACTCGTACCTTAGAGCAAAGGTCTCTTTGTCAGTTGGCAAAAAAGTATTACCTTTGCCGAACAAAAAACAAACAGTTGCCCCTGTAGTTCAATGGATAGAACGGAAGTTTCCTAAACTTTAAATCAGAGTTCGATTCTCTGCGGGGGTACTTTTTTTGTTAGACAAAAAGAGCAAAGAGTAAGGAGCCAATATAAAAGACTAATAGATAGCGTTTTAGATAAATATCACTTTTCAGATGATTCCCTAAAAACGCTTTTTTTATGCAACTTTTAAACCTATGTTAGACCCAAAAGTGAGCTTACCTCAAAACTACCTTCAGAGACTCTTTCAAATGTCCTTGGTGGTCTAAAACATTCATTATATAAACTCCAGAGATATTAGGATAGTAGATGTCTACCTCGCTATTTTCAGGTACCGACACCTCAGACACCATCACTCCTACCACATTATATAAGCGTATGGTAACCTGCTCCCGAGCTCTTACGCGATATTTATCGCCACCGCCTACAATGGTTGGATACTGTGTTATATCTGTATGTTGAGTAGGAGTAAGAGAGCAACTTAGAATCTTTACTCCGTCTGAAACTCGTGTTGGTTTGGCTTGGTATCTATCCGAAAGGTCAAACACATTACCCTCTCCAAGGTAGATAAATGACTTGGTCTCGTTTGGCATCAAAATCCCGTTTTTATACCACTCGTAGGCAGAAAAGAGGTAGCCTCCGTTGTAGCGTTCGTTTAGCAGAGCAATTACATCGTTCCACATCTGCTTCATAATGGTTTTAGGATAGAATACAGGTAGGTCTAAGCTGAACTCCACGTCTGCACAATCAGATGTAGAGTTAGAAAATATTATCTTTGCTTTATAATAATCAGGAATAATATTTTGTGGAATATTTACCGAAACTTCGTTGCTTGCATCAAGGACTCCAGCTATGTCTGTAAAGCCTGCTGCTTGGGATTTTTGTTCGAATGTCAGATTGTATCTGTCTGGCAGAACCTCATCGGGATTAGCCGTCGGGTGAACTACAAGGCTAAACGACGGCGCATCTGCACAAATCTCGGGTATCTCCACCCTATCAACCTCAATTTCTGAAGCGATATTCAGGTGATAGGTAATTGTAGCACAACCATAATGGATTATATAAACCCCACTCTGTGTATTGGCTTGAAAAGTGGTGTCATAAACCGTAATTGGCAACTGACTTCGGCAGATGTTTAGTGTATCGCTAAACTCTTTTGGACTGACATATAGCTCTAAGGTAATAATGCTATCGCAACCATTCGCAGATGTAATGGTATCTCTGTATATGCCACTACTCATTAACTGTTTCCCATTAAAATCATAAGCCTCGCAACTGTAAGAGGAGTCTTTTAGGTGAGAATACGACGCTGGTTTTTGCCTCAAATCGAGTATCAGCATACTGTCGCAACCTTCGGTATTGATAAGGGTGTCTCTATAGATTCCCGCCTCGGTAAGCGTTTTGCCTCTAAAGGTATATGAGTGGTTTTCGCAGAAATAATCTACTCTCTCTACAGAGTCTGATTTGCGTGTTTGAAGGAATAGGGTGCGAATAGTGTCGCAGCCGCTTTCAACATTTACACGTCCTGTGTACTCTCCTGCTGCCGTCAGAGTCTGTCCGTAGAAGTTATATTGCTCCCCCTTGCATATTGTGTCGTAAACAGTATCTTGTGGATTTGGCAGACTCCAATAAGCCTCGCCGTATTTATTTAGGAATCCTTGTTGCTGGCGGAATGAATTAAACGGACGAATGTCGTCAGCTGTGCCAAGCACTCTATCGGCTCCAGCAAACGCAGTAGCAGGATTGAACTGTATGCGTGGAATAGTGAGGTCTTCGTTGACGTTCACTACGTTGTAGCCATACTGATTCCACACCTTACGAGCTGGAGCCCACTTTGCCGAGCCACTCGACTTATAAATCCTTAGTCTGCCGGTCTGCCTCTCCATACCTGAACTATTAAGTCCACCAATGACAACAATTTCAGCCTCGTTGTCACCGTCTACATCGGCAACAACTGTACTATCGAATCCTGTGCCTGAATATACAGAGAATGTTGCTTTCGTATCAATCGACCCCATGCTATTTACCGACATAATCCTTAAATTTTCCTCATCTCTATAAACGAGCTCCATTATGCCATCTTGGTTGAAGTCGAAAAGTGTTATACCTGTATTACCAGAGTCATCGGTTACTGTTTGTGAGTAAACAATGTCAAGCCGAGATGTGGTGCGATTGATACGATACACATGAATTCTATTTCTAGAGAGCTGCACTATCTATACATTTGGGTCGCTATCGACATTTCCTACCAACGGCACAGCAGAAAAAGGATAATTGCTATCTGAGTTTGAAGGCGAATTTTGCAAAGCACCTCCGTACGCTATCACCTGCTGAGTACGTGGGTCCCAAGCTACCAACTGTGCTCCTCTACTCTTTTTAGTCTCTGTATATATGACGTCAAGATTACCGTCTTGATTTATTATTTAAGAAAGATAATACCATTGTTAATCTAGAAGTTAATTATGAAGTAACAAAATGGACAAGAAGAAAACAATATAATTATCTATTTAGATTGGCAGGAAGTGGTTATGAT
>CAYFSY010000068.1:0-8800 GCA_964345905.1 uncultured Paludibacteraceae bacterium
CCAGCTCGATAGCATCGTAGCCAGCCTTTGTTTTAGCCACATTGTTCCACACAACTGTATTGCCGTCTGCATCAATCACAGTGCTGACAGTCTGAATTACCCCCACAAGTGGAGAAACTCTTCCCTCGCCATTTACGCCAAGCGGTGCGTTCTCCCAACGTATATGGCTGTAGTCGCCGTCAGTTGGTGCACCGGGTTGTGTGGCGTGTTTTTTGTGGCAATCGGATGTATTGACGTCTGCTCCGTAGAGCTGTGGCGAACGAAGCCAGTCGGTAGATGTTCCTCTGTAGTCAATCACATATTTATAACCGTAGTATTGTGGCATCCAAGTCGAGTGGCAAGCGTAGCATTCGAGCTTGTCTATATGCTTTGTGGTCTGCATCGCTACCTTGGCGTTGGTCTTGTTTTTCCAAGCTTTATTTTTTGCAATCTCTTTCAGAGTAATGAGCTCAAACTCGTTGTTGCTACCGTCGGAATGGACTATCACTCGGTTGCCTCTACGAACCACGTTGCCAAGCGGATTGCCCCTTGCCGAGAGTATATAACCGTCCTCTTTAGGATATGTGATGCCAAACTCTTTGGTAACACTCAGAGGCTCCTCTGTTACACCGCGTGCATTTTTCATGTCAAGTTTTTTGCCAAACTCATCTCCGTAGCCCAGAGGAAGCTCCCAAGGGTAGTGTGTAGGCGTACCGTGACAGTCTGCACACTCAATCTCGATGGCTCCGAGCGAAGCCACGTCAATATTTCCGTTGCCGTGCATGGCGTTGGTTGTGTGGCAGTCTTGGCAGAGCAGTCCGGGAACCATCTTGCCGTCTTTCTCTATCTGGCGGTGTGCATCGCCCTGCATGTATTTAAATACATAACCTGCATTTGGCTTTTGTGGCAATCCTTTCTCGTCGAAAGGTCCTTTATTGACAGACGACTCCAGCGGCATAAAGCCTTGATAAGAGTGTCCAATTCGGCGACCAGCGGCGTGGCAAGCGGCACAGGTAGATACCTGCACACCACTTAGCTTTTGGTCGTTGAGCGTGATGCCAGACTTCCTTGTTCCCTGCATGGCGTGTACCATTACGTGTCCGGGTTTGTCTTTTGGAATCTCTGGGTCGCCACCCTCGTAATATCCCTCGTTGCTATAGAGGTTATGGCAAGCTGCACAACCCATTCCGCGATAGTGTCCTCTGCCGTAGTTCCCTTTGTTGCTTAGGTGGCAGGCGTTGCAGTTTCGCAGGTAGGTGAAGGCTGCCAGCTCTGGATTGGTCTTGATATCCTCGGCAGAGACCTTTGGAATCTCTTTTAGCTCCGACGGGAACTGTCCGGGGAAAGAGGCTGCCATCTCTTTCATATAATCGATGTATTGCTGGGTGCCGAAGCGTGGTGTTGCTCCGTCGGTATCCACAAGCGTGCTGTTGGCGTAGATGTGGTCGCGGTTTTCGGTGCCTATGCCGAAGCTCCAAGAGATAGCCTTCATCTCTTACCAGCATCGCTATTCATCATCGATAGACGAACATTGTAAACGTGGTCTTTGTGGCACTGTCCGCAAGTGTTGTCATTTACTTGCAGAGCGGCAGGCACAGGCGTAAAGGCAGCGAGCAGACTTCCTTTGGAAACACCGCTGTGAGCCTTGTCTTTGTTTTTCAACTCCGATGGTGTACCACCGTGGCAGACAACGCAACCGTTTGGGTCGCCGAGCTTTTTGCCTTGCTCGAGTATCTGCTGCATCATCTTAGAGCCAATAGGACGAGCTGGCTCGATGCCTTGGTGGCAGGCGAGGCAGTACTGACCCTCAGCAGGGAATGGCTTATCGGCTATGATTTCCGAGATGTCGGGGTGAACAAATTTCTCCTCTGTTGGATTTCCACCCTCCGCACGTGTCTCTCCGATTAAATTAACGTAGTAGCTTGCTATCCAGACTCCTAATACTGCAATAATGGTAATCAATAATATCTTGGCTACCTTACTTCTTTTAGTATTGTTCTTTTGTTTCGACATAATGCAACCCTTTTTTGATTAATTTTTGGCAAATATCACTATTTTTTTTCTATATTTGCAAATATATTTTGTAAAAAAAACGATAAATGTGTAAATCTTTAAAAAATAAACAAGTTATCATGAACAGAATTTATACCCTTGCTATTGCATTTTTTGCAACCTGCTTACTTGGTTGCTTTAGTAGTTCAAAGCTATTTGCACAGTCGCTCGACGAAGAGAAAATTGTGCCTTCTCAAGAGAAAGAGACTACAAGTTCTGTAAACCTCTCTTTGCACCTACGCACCGCCTACCATTCAGATTTTGCTGGCGAACACATGAAGTATATCGATGGCAACTTCCGTTTAGACCACGTGATACTTGGTATTGACGGTCATATCACGCCTAAGCTATATTACAAATATCAGCAACGACTAAACAAGGTCTCTCCAATTTTTACGAGAGAAAACTTGCCTGCAACGATTGACTATGCTTATCTAAGGTATGACTTCAATGAGCATTTTGCTGTTACTGCAGGAAAGCAAGCTCTTTCAGTTGGTGGATTTGAGTACTACAAATATCCTGTAGATGTGTACGATTTTAGTGGAATTTCTAACAATTTAACCTGCTATCTTACTGGTCTGCAAGTGGCTTATAAGCCAAACGACAGACAAGAGCTTACATTTCAGGTGCTAAATAACCGTTTAGGTGCTTGGGAGGATGCTGTGGGTCTGCCACAATACGGTCTGATGCTCGAAAAGCCTGCAATTCCTTTCTACTTCTCGCTTGGCTGGAATAGTAGCTATTTCAATGAGGCTCTGCAGCTTCGTTATGCAGTAAACTACACCACGCCAGCAAAGGGGACGTCCCTATTTATGATAAGTGGCGGTCAGAAGTGGCAGTCAAGGAAGTTTAGCATTTATGTTGATGCACTATATCAGCTTTCGGATATCGACTATCTGGGTGGAATTAGGAAGCTTACTTCCACGCCAGAAAATGTGGTGGAGCATGTGAGCTACTTTACGCTACTGACTGAGCTGAATTGGCGTTTCAACCCAAAATGGAACTTGCTTCTAAAGGGTTACTACGATAGTTTTTCGACCACAGCCGCAACCAACTTTTTGTTTGAGGGTAGCTGTATGACATCTCTTAACGGACAGGCTGGAATCGAGTTTTATCCAATGAAAGATGATAATCTGCATCTGTTTTTTGTAACAACTCTGAAAAACTACCTAAAGCCTGAAGTAATTGGAGTTACGAAACCTGAAAATAGTTTTAGGGTTTCATTGGGTGTTACTTACAGAATACCTGTACTTTCGCTAAAACGTTGATTTTTAATGTGAAATAATATTTTATGGAAAACTCTAAACGCTACTTCTTTTCGTCGTACAAAATCACTATCACTTTGCTACTGGTTTATTCGGTGGCAATGGCTGTAGCGACTTTCATCGAAAAAGACCACGGGACAGACGTGGCAAAAAAGTGGGTTTACTATTCGCCTGCCTTTTTTCTATTGCAGTTTTTGCTCGTGCTGAATTTTATCGCTGCTTGGCTGCAATACGGCTACGTGAGGCAGAGGCGATGGGCACTTTTGCTTGTGCATCTGGCTTTTGTGGTAATTTTGGGTGGGGCGCTTACTACTTTCCTTTTCGGCAAAGAGGGCACGGTGCATATCCGCCAAGGCGGCAAAACCAACGAGATGATTGTCCGCCAAGGCGATGAGGTAAGTATCGAAAAGCTGCCTTTCACGCTGGAGCTGACGGAGTTTCGTCTAAACCGCTATCCAGGTTCCTCAAGCCCTTCGTCATACGAAAGTGATTTGTTGGTGCATGTAGATGGCAATGTGCAAGAGGCGAAGGTCTTTATGAACAACGTGCTTGATGTGAAGGGCTATCGGTTTTTCCAAGCATCTTACGACCAAGACGAGCGGGGCACAATCCTCTCTGTAAACCAAGATGTAGCGGGTAGAACTATCACTTATATCGGTTACTTTTTGCTTTTCTGTGGGTTTATTCTCGGATTTTTTACCAAAAACTCGCGACTGCGGCGGTTGAGCCGCGGGCTTAAGATCCTACGAGCTGAGAACAGACACCTTACGGCGGTTGTCTTGTTGCTGGTTGCACCTGTTTTCGTGCAAGCACAAACCGCCACAGACTCTCGAAACGTTACCATTCCGCAGGAGCACGCAGCTGAGTTTGCTTCACTGCCTGTACAGTCAGGTGGTAGGATTATGCCGATGCATACGCTTTCGTCGGAAATAGTGCGAAAGGTTTACAAGGAGCAAAAGATGGGGCAATTTACCCCAGAGCAGTTCCTGCTAAGCTTTCTTGCAAAGCCGCAACTATGGATAAATGAGCCTTTTATAGCAATAGAGAATAGCGAAATTTCGTCTCGCTATGGACTGCCAACAGATTATGCCGCTTACGTGCAGTTTTTCGACGAAAACGGGAACTATAGGCTACTGCACGAGATGCAGAGGATTTACGAAAAGTCGCCTGCAGAGCGTTCGTCGACCGACAAAGATATGATGAAGCTCGACGAGCGGGTAAACATCGTCTTTCAGCTCTTGGACTACAGCCTGCTGAGGGTTTTCCCCGACCCAAACGACGACAAGCACACTTGGTATCCGCCAAATGTAAATCCCGCTATTTTTCCCAAAAATGACTCACTTTTCGTTGCAAACTTTTTTAGGCAATATATCACGGAGGTAAACAGTTCGCTGCAGAGTGGCGACTGGAGCAAACCCCAAAAGCAGCTTGCCGAGCTAAAAGATTTTCAATTAAAAAATGATATTGGAAAGCACATCAACGCCGACAAGATAAAAGCCGAAATCAGTTACAACAAGCTACGGATTTTCGACCGCTGCAAGCTCTCTTACTTCATTCTGGGCGGTCTGCTGCTGGTGTTGGCTTTTGTGCAACTGCTGAAAAGGCGAAAATGGGAGAGCGTAGGCGTTGGAGTTTTGGTAGCGGCTATCATATTGACCTTCCTCGCTCACGCCGCAGGTATGGGAATGCGCTGGTATATCGGCGGTTACGCACCTTGGAGCAACTCGTATGAGACGATGGTCTATGTCTCGTGGGCGACAGTCTTAGCGGGAATTATTTTCGGCAGAAAAAACACCATCACTATGGCTCTGGCAACGCTCTTTGGCGGAGTGATACTCTTTGTCTCTGGGCTGAACTGGATGGAACCAGAGATTGGCACGCTGGTGCCTGTGCTGAAGTCGCCTTGGCTGATGTTTCATGTGGCGATAATCGTGGCGGCATACGGATTCTTTGGCATAGGCTTTTTGCTCGGCGTAGTGAACCTCTGCCTTATGGCGTTTGCCAAAAAGAGCGAACTGATACTTTTCCGCATCAAAGAGCTAAGCATCACAAACAATATGGCGCTGCTTGTGGGGCTGGTGCTGATGACGGCAGGCACGTTTCTGGGTGCTATCTGGGCAAACGAGTCGTGGGGACGCTACTGGGGCTGGGACCCGAAAGAGACTTGGGCACTTATCACAATGATTGTGTACGCTGTGGCGACTCACATACATCTGGTAACGAGGCAGAACCCGCTCTGGGCTTTCAATATGCTTTCGGTCTTTGCCTTCGCTTCGGTGCTGATGACATTCCTTGGCGTAAACTACCTGCTCAGCGGAATGCACTCGTATGGCGTTACAGACGGCGTTTCGACGGTGTTTGTCTATATCGTCATTGCATTTGCGGCACTTGGAGTGATTGGGGCGCTTGCCTACAGGAAAAGATGATTGCACAAACAGACAAAGTCTTAATGTTTTTATAAAAAATGAAGTATGTAAATAGTGGTGTTCGCAGACAAGACCGTCTGTTAGACGAGAGAGAGGCAACGGAGATTCTGAGCTCGGGGGAGTTTGGATTTCTTTCGATGGTAGAGACCGCTGCAGACGGAAGCAGTGGATATGGCGTTCCTATAAGTTATGTGTGGGATGGCGGGAGTGTAATATACTTCCATTGTGCACCCGAAGGGCATAAGCTGGATTGCTTGCGGCGGAACTCTAAGGTGTCATTTTGCGTTGTGGGGCAGACAAATGTAATTTCCCACCAATTTACTACTGCTTATGAAAGCGTATTGGTGCGAGGCACTGCCACAGCAGAGGTTTCGGCAGAGGAGCGGATGAAGGCTTTGGAGATGATTTTAGACAAGTATTCGCCAAAAGACAAAGAGGTCGGGCTGAAGTATGCCGAAAAGTCTTTCGGTAGAACTGCCGTTATTCGTATGGATATTTCGACCGTATCAGGAAAAGCAAAGCGAGTTGTAACCTGACTAAAGCGGGCATTTTGCTATATTTACACTTGTAAGAAATACAATTTCAAATAAAACTTTAGAGAAAAATGAACTTTTCGAATAATCAGATAGACATTGAGCAGCTTCCCAAGACGGAGGAGATTAGCTACACACAGGTGGAGGAGAGGTACAAAAAGGTGCTTTACGGCAGTTACTCGTTGCTGTGGGGAATCCTTGCGGCGGTTGCCATAGTAGGAGGTTTTCTGTTCGACAAATGGCGGATTAGCCTCTGGGCTGCGGCGGTGCTTTTCCTTGTGGTGTTAGTGGTAATGCTCGCTGCGACGGGCAAAATCTACGAGTTTATGGGTTACGCCATTCGCGAGAACGACATCTGCATGCGGCGAGGATTGTTTCTGAAAAAACACATAGTGGTGCCGTTCAATCGCATCCAGCACATCACGGTGGAGCAGGGACCTTTGGCAAGAGCGTTTGGTCTGGCTTCGCTGAAAGTATATTCTGCTGCCGGGGAGCTAAACGATTTTGTGCTCGATGGCATCACAAAAGAGCGTGCCGACGAGATGAAACAATATATCTTAGAGCAAATTAAGAGAGATGACATCAATGGATTTTACACAAGAGAACCGCCTGCCGATTTCCGCCGCACTATTCTTGATAATCGTCGGCATCAAGGATGCAGCCAAAGAGTTTTGGCCCCTGCTGATTGCCATATTCTTTTCCCGAGAGTTCAATTTTAGTGTTTTTCTTACCGTCGCTATCGCATTGCTGGTGCTTCTGCTCTATGGAGTGGTGCGTGGAGTGCTGATGTACAGGAACTTTACCTATGCCGTAAAGGGCGATGAGTTGGTTGTAAAAAGAGGGATGTTTCGGAAAACTACGCTGAGCATCCCGCTGCATAAAATCCAAAACATCAGCAACAGGCAGGGTTTCTGGCAGCAAATGCTTGATATTACCACGCTGAGCGTAGATACTGCGGGTTCCAGCAAAAGCGAGATGGAAATCTATCTGGACACTGAAACCTCAGAGGCTTTTAAGGCGTTTATCCTGCAAACTAAAAAAGAGAGCGTAGCTGCGGAACATAGCGAGGCTGAGGCGGAAGTAGTTGAAACTCAAGAGCCTGCAAAGGCATTAAAAACTTACCACTACGACACTCGCCAACTTATGCTGGCTGCCATCAGCAGAAATCACTTGCGCGGACTTAGCATCATGCTGTTGCTGTTTTTCGGCTTTTTCAACCAGCTTGGCGAAAATATCCAGAAGCGGACGCTCGAATACACTTGGGATTATATTCCAGAAAACACATCGCTGGTTTACTGGCTGACGGTGGTTGTCTTTATCCTGATGGTAAGCGTGGTGGTAAACATTATCCACACCTGCCTGAAGTATTACGACTTGATGGTCAATCTCTTTGACGACAGAGTAACCTACAGGGCAGGGCTGATAAAGAATATTCAGCAGATTATCCATCTAGATAAAATTCAGGTAATCGAGCAAACTGCAAATGTGTTTGAGAAAATGCTGAAAACATCGAGCCTGCGGGGGCATCAGTTTCTAAACTTAGACGACAAGGCACAAAAAGAGGTGGCTTTTTTCCTTCCCGGCTTCCTGCAGAGCGAGCAGCTTGCCCACGATATCTATCCCGAAATCTCTGCAGAGGAGTTCTCTGAGGTTCACTCGAAAAAGAACTTTTTCCTACGGAAGCTCTACACCTTCGCGGGCATACCATTGGCGCTGCTCGTGGGGCTGGCGTTTGTTGAGAGTCTGGTAGTCTATCTGATAGTTCCCGTCTTGGCTGTTGCCGCCGGTGCTGCATGGCTACGCTATCGGAAAAGCAGGGCAGAGGTGGGCAACCGATATGTTCGGGTCTATGCAGGTGCTTTTGGCGACAAGGTAAGCACGCTGAAAATCTCGAATATCCAGAGCGTAAAGCTTCGCCAGTCCATCATTCAAGAACGCACAGGAACGGCGTCGGTCATAATCTCTACTCGCTGGGCAAACCTCACTATCCCCTTTTTAGACGAGCGGGTAGCAAGGCAAGTGGTTGATTATTTGCTGTTTAGGCTGGAATGTGAGGAGTAATTGAGAAATTTAACAATGTAGGAATTGTTTTGGTAAATAACCACGAGGGAGTGACATAATCAATTTGGAAGTTGAGCATGTCAGATATGAATTTCCTGCAAAAAACAAAACTTGCAACTTTGCCCTTTTTTTCGTATATTTGTGCTCGAAAAATTAAAGTAAAAATAAAATATGGATTTAAGCAATATCGAGAACATTGAGTTGAGTTATCTGTCTGTCGAGGATTATAAAGACCTTAAGCAGATGATGGTTGAAGTTTATTCAGACAAGCCGGGTGCTTATTGGCGAAAGGCACAAATTCAAAAATTAATCAATATCTTTCCAGAAGGACAAGTTGTAATTAAAGTAAACGGTGAATTGGCGGCATGCGCCCTCTCTATTATTGTAGATTACCAAAAGCTTGGCGATAACCACACCTACAAGCAAGCCATCGGCGACAACTTCAGCACGCACACGCCAAAAGGTAACGTGCTCTACGGCATTG
>CAYFSY010000069.1:0-8729 GCA_964345905.1 uncultured Paludibacteraceae bacterium
CACTACATCTACCGAGTGCTACGGGCAAACAAAAACCGCTTCGGCTCGACAGACGAAATCGCACTTTTCGAGATGCAACAAAACGGACTACAAGAGGTAAGCAACCCATCTGAACTGCTCATCACAGAAGGCAACGAGAGCCTCAGCGGTGTGGCAATATCGGCAATGGTAGAGGGAATACGTCCTTTCCTCATAGAGGTGCAGGCACTCGTAAGCACCGCCGCCTACGGCACACCCCAACGCTCTGCCACAGGCTTCGACATCCGCAGAATGAATATGCTGCTGGCGGTTTTGGAGAAACGAGCTGGCTTCCGCCTTGCTCAGAAAGACGTATTTCTGAACATAGCCGGTGGACTTCGCGTAAATGACACCGCAATAGACCTCGCCGTGGCGATGGCGGTGCTATCCTCGAACCTCGACCTCGCTATCGACAAGCGTATAGCCATGAGCGGCGAGGTAGGACTCTCTGGCGAGATACGTCCTGTCAATAGAATCGAAAACCGCATCTCAGAAGCCGAAAAACTTGGATTTCAGTCAATTATAATCCCACAAAACAGCTTCAAAAAGCTTTCGCACAAAAACTTTAAGATAAAAATCCACCCTGTGGAGAAGATCGAAGATGCTTTTAGGATTTTGTTTCGGTAGAGACGGAAGACGGAAGTCTGATACGAAAACTTCCGTCTGCAGACTTCGGACTTCTATCTCTAAATAAAACCGTTCAACAATTCAACAAAAAGTACTATCTTTGCAAAATATTTCAAACATTAACATTTTATACAACAGTTAGATATGCACAAAAGACTACTTTTTTTAACCCTCTTGGCAACACTGCTGATAGCCTGTAGCAAAGGTGACTCTGCTCCTCCTCCACTCTACAACGATGATTTGGTAGGCAGGTGGCACTGCGTAAGATACGTTAGCGACACCACAGACATCGCCACCAGCGGACTCTACTATGAGTTTCACGGCGACGGAAGCTATGTGATAACCAAAGATGAGCAAGTGAGCGACAACGGCAACTACTCTCTGCAATACGACGGCGAGTGGAATATCCTAACTCTAACACCCTACTACGCTGAAGATTACGGCAAAAACATCTATTATCGTGTGCTGAGGCTAAACAGCAAAAACCTAACTCTACAAGAGACCATAGAGGGTGCTAAAATGTATTTCGAAAAGATCATAGCAACCTCACCGCGTTAACACAAAAAAACAGCTGCTGAATTAGGTTTTCGGTTACAACAATTTTTGTTTCTATTTATCAGTTATTTTTTCTAACTTTGCCTTGTTTTTTTAGAAAAGATAATTTTATAGACAAAATGCAAATAGAATTTTTAGGTGCTACACGCGAGGTTACAGGCAGTAAGTTTCTTGTAACCACCAAGCAAGGCAAAAGGATCCTGCTCGACTGCGGAATGTATCAAGGCAAGGGACTGGAGACAGACGACATGAACCGCAAGCTCGGCTTCGACCCCAAAACTATCGACTACATAATACTTTCTCACGCTCACATAGACCATTCGGGACTGATCCCATACATGTATAAGCTCGGCTTTCGTGGCTCTATCATCACCACCTCGGCTACGCGTAGCCTCTGCTCGCTAATGCTTCTCGATAGTGCTCACATACAAGAATCTGATGCTAAAACCTTCAATAAAAAGGACTTAGACCGCCGCAATAGAACAGCCAATCCACTATATTTGCAGGAAGATGCGAGGCGAAGCATGGAACTTTTTATCACCACAGAATACAATCGCCGCTTCTATATCAGCGATGAGATAAACGTGAAGTTTTTCCGTACCGGACACATGCTCGGAGCTGCCTGCACTGTGCTCGAAATAAAGGAGAATGGCAAAACCATACGCATAGGCTACACTGGCGACATCGGCAGACAGAAAAGCTATCTACTCAATCCGCCAGAGGATTTCCCTCAATGCGACTACCTGCTAGCCGAATCCACCTACGGAGACCGCCTACATGAGGACGACAACTGCACCAAAGAGGAGCTTTTCGAAATGGTGCACCACACCTGTGTAGAGAAACGCGGGAAGCTGATTATCCCTTCGTTTTCGGTGGGACGTACGCAAGAGATAATGTTTATACTAAACCAGCTCTACAACGAACGCCGCCTGCCAGCCATCAAGGTTTTTGTGGACAGTCCGCTTTCGGTCAATGCCACAGAGGTGTTCAGGCAACATATCGAAGAACTAAACGACAAGGTGCAAAACACCCTGCTCTACGACGACGACCCCTTCAGCTTCAACTCAGCAACCTATATCCGCGATGTGGAGAAGAGTAAGGCTCTGAACCGCTACCGCAAGCCATGCGTCATCATCTCGTCGTCGGGCATGATGGAGGCAGGACGCATCAAGCACCACGTGGCAAACAACGTATCTAAACCAAAAAACACAATCCTGATAGTCGGCTACTGCTCGCCATCTACGCTTGGAGCGAGGATTCAAGAGGAGGGACTAAAGAAAATCTCTATTTTTGGCACCATGCGACCAATCCGTGCCGACATAAAGCGCATCGACGGGCTCTCTGGACACGGAGACTATAAAGAGATGATAAAGTATCTGCGCTGCCAAGACCCAAACAAGCTGAAAAACATCTTTCTGGTGCATGGCGACTACGATGCACAACTTGCTTATAAGCAACACCTTCAGGCAAGTGGCTTCCGCAACATTATAATCCCCGACGTGGAGGATAAATACGTTCTGCAAGAGACCGAAGCGGTAAAGATTTGATTTTTTTAGGATGATATAGAAAAACCAATTTCCCCCTTCCCAAAGGCGGAAAGCAACGAAGTTGTAGGGGGATTATATTTTTTAATGTAGAAATGAAGTAATTAAGAAATTGAATAATTAATTATGTCACCCCTTGCGGGGTTCGTGTGTGGTGGAAATGCGTTTTTCTATAATCTTGCCACCCCTTCGGGGTTTATCTGCCATTTGCCTCTCCTGTCATTTTCCATTCGCCTTTTATCTGAACCGTGATTCCTTTGATTTGTGTGATTAATATGATTATTTTTTGAAACATTAAGACCGTAAAAACTGTCTTTATTCCTTGCTCCTTGTTCCTTGTTCTTTGTTCCTTGCGGTTCAATCACTCAACACTGAACATTAAACGATTGAACGCTTAAACAGTTAAACAATTCAACAAAAAATCGTACCTTTGCATTTATTACATTAAAAATAAAAAAATAGAGATATGGCTTCAATATTGAAAAATCTATCGGAATACGACCCTAATCAGCTCCCGAAAAAAGAGCGCTTCCAGCATCAACACTACGCTATCGTGGTATCCGATTGGAATTCAGATGTTACCCACGCAATGCTCAACGGAGCAGTAGAGACGCTCCTGAAAGTGGGTGTGGACGAAAAAAACATAACCATCAAGCACGTTCCCGGCACATTTGAGCTGACCTACGCCTGCCGCATTATCCAAGATAGCGAACTCTTTTCGGCAATAATCGCTATCGGCTGTGTGATACGTGGCGAGACACCTCACTTCGACTACATCTGCCAAGGCGTTAGCTACGGTCTTTCACAGCTCAACGCCAACGGAGTCTGTCCTGTGATATTCTCGGTGCTGACTACCGAAAACCTACAGCAGGCACTCGACCGCTCTGGCGGAAAACATGGAAATAAAGGCATCGAGGCAGCCTACACAGCTCTGAAAATGTCTAATTTATAGCCTCCGGGGTAACAATTTCGACACAAAACAGGGTTTTTGCAAGTTAATCCTTGAAAAAAGTGTTAACTTTGCAATCTATTTATTTTGAAATTTTTAAGCAAAAAAACACGATGCAAATTTCTATAGTAGTACCTCTGTATAACGAGGCAGAGAGTCTGCCAAAGCTTTTCGAGTGGATTCAGCGTGTGATGACCGAACACAACTTTTCCTACGAGGTAATCTTTGTTGACGACGGCTCTACCGACGACTCTTGGAGCGTGATAAAAAAACTCAAAGAGCAGTCGCCTACGGTCTCTGGCATACGTTTTAGGAAGAACTATGGTAAGTCGCCGGCGCTTTTCTGTGGATTCGAGAAGGCACAAGGCGACGTGCTGGTAACCCTCGATGCCGACCTGCAGGACTCGCCTGACGAGATACCCGAAATGTACAGAATGATTATGGAGGGGGGGTACGACCTTGTGTCTGGCTGGAAAAAGAAGCGCTACGACAACGCTCTGACCAAAAACCTGCCTTCGAAAATCTACAACGCCTTTGCTCGCAAGGTTACAGGCATCAAGCTTCACGACATGAATTGCGGGCTGAAAGCCTACCGCCTCGAGGTGGTAAAAAACATAGAGGTTTATGGCGAGATGCACCGCTACATACCATATCTGGCGAAAAATGCAGGTTTCACAAAAATTGGCGAAAAGGTCGTAGAACACCGCCGGCGCGAGTTTGGAAAGAGCAAATTCGGACTAGAACGCTTTGTAAACGGCTACTTAGACCTCTTTTCGCTGTGGTTTCTGAATAAATTTGGCAAAAAGCCGATGCACTTTTTCGGCTTCGGCGGCAGCCTGATGTTTCTGATAGGACTTATCGCCATCTGCATTGTGGGAGCAATGAAGCTCTATCACCTCAGAGCAGGCTTACCTGCTCCGCTTGTAACCTCGTCGCCATGGTTCTACATCTCGCTGACGATGATGATTCTCGGAGTGCAGATGTTTCTTTCGGGATTTTTGGGAGAGATAATCGCTCGCAGTTCAAACGAACGCAATTTTTACAATATCAAAGAGGAGTTTTAACACAAAATTTATTCAAAAATAAAGAATGGAATTTACAGCACAACAAATTGCCGATTTTCTGAATGGAGAGGTAGTTGGAAATAAAAACATTAAAGTCAGTCAATTTGCAAAGATAGAGGAGGGACGCAAAGGTACGCTCACTTTTCTTGCAAACCCAAAATACACGCATTACATCTACGAGACTAAGGCAGACATAGTTTTAGTAAATAAAACATTTCAGCCAGAGGCTGATATTGCTGCCACACTCATCAAGGTTGACGATGCATACAAGTCTCTAAGCCAACTTCTAAACTTAGTGGATCAACACAAAAAACATAAAGTCGGCATATCTGAAAAATCCGACATCGCACCTTCGGCAACCGTTGGCAAGGACGCATACATAGGAGCGTTTGTATCTATCGGCGACAATGCCAAAATCGGCGACAATGTGCAGATTTTTCCCAATGCCACCATCGACGACGACGTGGTGATTGGCGACGGCTCGATAATCTACTCAAACGCCTCTATATGCATGGGAAGCGTGCTTGGCAAGAACTGCATAATCCACTCGGGAGCAGTCATCGGAGCAGACGGATTTGGATTTGCACCCAACCCCGACGGCTCGTACAATAAGATTCCACAGATTGGCAACGTAATCCTTGGCGACAACGTAGAGATTGGAGCAAACGCCACCATCGACCGCGCCACAATGGGTTCGACACGCATTGCCGACGGAGTAAAGATAGACAACCTCGTGCAGATAGCACACAACGTAGAGATTGACGCACACACGGTCATTGCGGCTCAGGCAGGCATAGCAGGCTCTACCAAGGTGGGCAAGCGCTGCATGTTTGGCGGTCAGGTTGGCTTGGCAGGACACATCACCATTGCCGACGGCACTATCCTCGGCGCTCAGACAGGAGTGGCGGGCAATATCCGCGAGGGCGGAAAGATGTGGCAAGGCACACCATCGATGCCTTTGGCAAACTTCCAACGCTCGGCGGTGGCTCTACGCAAGCTGCCAGAACTACTGCGGACTATCCATGAGTTGGAGAAAAAATCCACGAAATAGAGCTAAAAGTTTTGAATATAAGATACCTTCGCCACTCTGAAATCGACTTCGAGAAGTGGGATATTTGTTTGAAAAATTCCACTTCGCCGATGATTTATGCCGAGAGCTGGTATCTCGATGTTGTAGCTCGTGGCGAGTGGGACGGCTTAGTGGCAGGCGACTACGAGGCGATAATGCCACTACCTCGCAAGCGTAAGTTTGGCATAATACCGCACTTCTACCAGCCGCCGTTTTGCCAGCAGCTCGGAGTGTTTGCCCCAGAGACACCTTCGGAGGAGCTGATAGGAGGGTTCGTCTCAAAAATTCCACCTCTGCCATATCGCCTAAATCTAAACTACGACAACCCTGCCCCGAACGCTACTCAGAGGGACAACTTCTGCCTACCGCTGAATGCAGAGTTCGCGGTAATTACCGAAAACTTTTCGCAAAACACAAGGCGAAACATCGCCAAAGCTAAGGAGTCAGAGGTCTCGGTTTCGAGAGACAATTCGCCGAGGGCTGCAGGATACTTTATAGAGTTCTACCAAACCCAACCAAAGCCCTACGAGCTTGCAGACCAATCCCTTCTGAATACTCTACTCTACGCCGCCAACGAAAAAGGCAGAGTGGAGTTCTACTTTGCCCGTTCAGCCGAAAGAGACCTCTTGGCAGCTCTGGCACTTCTGCTCTACGAGGGACGCCTGACCTACTTTATGCCTATCTCGAGCACAGAGGGCAAGGAGCATAGAGCAATGTTCCTCATCATCGAAAATATCATAGAAACCTATCAGCAGAGTGAATTTATCCTCGACTTCGAGGGTTCGATGCTACCAAATCTTGCTCGATTCTATCAAGGTTTCGGAGCAGAAAATCAACCTTATAGTCAGATTAAAAGGTGGGTGTGATTGGTGTTGAAGCGTTGAGTATTAATGACTCAAGATACCAAAAAGGGACGAAATTTATTCGTCCCTACAACATTATTATTAATTTATCAATTCCTAAATTATTCAATCAAAATCTTATACTCTCCAACGCCTTTTGCGGTATGGATTTTGAGAATATAGACGCCACGACTAAGAGACGACACCTCTACCCTGCTCTCTGTAGCTGAAATATCTCGTTTGCTTAGAACCAACCTGCCGAGAATATCGTAGAGTTCAAGGCTCTCTATAGCCTCATCGCTCTCTATGTTTAGAATATCATTGGCGGGGTTTGGGTAGATGTTTGCAGAGATGTTGTCGCTAAACACCTCCTCAACTCCAACTGTAAAGTATGGACAATCATAGGTTGTATTGGTAATACTAATTGAACCCCAACCTCCATTATAGTTCCACACTTTCCAATTGCGGTTTCTGGCAATCGTATCTCTACAATGCTTAACAGCACTATCCCTATTGTTATTGTCAATAGAGATGTCCCTTGCGGTATAACGGTCGGCAAGCGGTAATATGTGGAAAAGAGAGTCAAGACCACAAGCAGAAAACTTATTGCCATAGCAATAAATATCAATAAGTTTAGCACAATTGCTAATGTTGATACTCGAAATACCATTGTTGTTGCAGTATAGTCTCTCTAAAGCAGGCAGTCCGCTGATAGATAAATGTGTAAGACTTACACTTCCATTGCACGTCATCTTTTTAAGATTAGGCAGTCCGCTAAGCTGCAGAGATGTGAAAGTGTTGTCGCCACAATGCAACTCAGTCAAAGCATTCAGTCCGCTTAGATTCAACGAGGTCAGATGATTAGACCGACAGGTCAGCGTAGCTAAAGCGGTGCAACCGGTTAGATTCAACGAGGTCATCTGATTTTCATCACAATCTAAATCTGTCAGCTTATTGAGTCCGCTTAGATTCAAAGAAGCTATACGATTTCGTTTGCAATATAATCTTTGCAAGGCACTACATCCGCTGACATTCAAAGAGGTGAGTAGGTATTGGTTGTTTTCGCAATTCAGCTCCTGCAATTTTGTCAGTCCGCTCACGTCTAAAGTGGTCAACTTATTATTGCAACAAGAGAGTATCTTCAATGATGTAAGAGTGCTCACATCTAAAGAGGTAAGCTTATAGGTGTAACTACACTTAAGCTCTTCTAAATCCGTGCAACCTGTCAGGTTCACAGAGGAGAGTCAGTCGACACTGCAATCAAGTTTTTTCAAAGCGGTAAATCCACTAACATCTAAAGAGGGTATCCTATTAAGCTCGCGATTCAACTCCTGCAAAGCGGTCAGTCCTCTGACATCTAACGAGGTAATTTCATTACTCGAGCAGTCCAAAAAGATTAATCCATTATTGTGCGAGGCGTCTAATGCTCCCTTTATATACCCGTAGCCGTTACCGCTACAATCGAATCTATTTATGTCGCCATAGACCCTCAGTGTGTCTGCCGGCGGAATAAACCTACGGCGTGTAGAAAAGGCTGTGTCGATAGTTATAATAGTGTCCATTGACCCACTGACTAACCTTATCGGCGTATTTGCCGCAGCTGCAGCCGCTTTGAAAGCAATACCACTATACCGACCGCTACTGCCAACAGGAATTTTAATCCAACGGTTCATATTTACCGTCTGCGACATTGCCAAATCTGCGTTGGCAAAGAGTATTAGCACCAAGAGTGCTACAATCAATTTGAAATTCTGTTTCATAATTATTTCCTTTTTTTTAATTGATAATAAATGCATTACAAAATTAATATATTTTCCTTTACATTATATAAAATTAGAGGGTAAAAAACGGCAGAATTATCTGTTAACCAACTCATTACGATGAGTTGACCAACTCTTTTTATCAAGTTGGCGAACTCTCTTTTACGAGTTGACCAACTCTTTTATTTGAGTTGGCGGACTATTTTTATCGAGTTGGCGGACTCTCTGGATTGAGTTGGCGAACTCTTTTTATCGAGTTGTCCAACTCTCTTTATATAGCTCTAATTACTGCGTTGCAAAT
>CAYFSY010000070.1:0-8554 GCA_964345905.1 uncultured Paludibacteraceae bacterium
CTGTGAGCTTATACCAGAGCGAAAGGTTGTAGTATATCCCCTGGAAGGCGTAAGTGACCAGCACAAACGGAATTATGGCTATTCCCACCCTAAACTCCTCGCCAATAAAAAGCTTCAACACATCAAGGAAAGTTATTATCAGCAGATAGATGATAGATACCGTTACCACAAAGTAGTTCATTGCAAGCGAATAGGTTGCCTTGCTGTCGTGGGTCTCTTTTTTGGCAAAGATAAACGGCTCATAGGCAAATCGGAAGGCGTAGGTAAACATCATCATCACCATTGCCACCTTAAACGAGGCGTTGTAGATGCCGAGCTGTGCTTCTGCCTCTATGAGCGAACCGTCGAAAAGGCGTCTGAACAGTAGTCTATCAACTGTCTGATTCATTATGCCAGCTATGCCGAGTAGTAGCAGCGGGAAAGCGTATATCAGCATTCTCTTTAGCAGAGCCATGTCGAACTCCCATTTTACTGCAAGAATATCGGGTAACAAACACAACAGTCCTATAGCAGTAGATAGACAGTTTGCAATGATAACGTAGCCTACGCCATGATAGCTTGGGTCGTAGAACCAGTTGACAAGTCCCTCAAATGCTGTGCCTTGCAGTGCAGGACATACGATGAAAAACAGCACATTGAAAAATATGTTTGCAAAGATGATTATCAGCTTGATAACCATAAATCTTACAGGTCGCTGCTTAAACCTCAGGTATGCAAATGGAATACTTATGAATGCGTCCACAGAGACAGTCAGTAGCATTATAAGCACAATGGTTGAATAGTCTGTAAGCTGTATAAATGCCGAGAATGGCTGATAAAACAGCAATGATAGCACCATAAATATCAGTGCAGTAAAGCCTACAGACGACATAGTGGTAGAATATACCCTGTCGGGATTATCATAGTCTTTGTCCGCAGCAAATCGGAAGTAGCTTGTCTCCATGCCGTATGTCAGCATGATTACCATAATGGCTATCCAGGCGTAGAGCTCGGTCATGATGCCGTAGTCTGACTTCGTTAGCACACGGGTAAAGAGCGGCACCAATAGCCAATTCATAAACTTGCCAACAATACTGCTCACGCCGTATATTGCCGTCTCCTTCGCCAAACTTTTCATGCCGTTTTTACTCATACTTATTCTGAAAATGACCTACATTAACTTGCAAAGTTAACCTTTTTTATCGACTATTTTAATTAAAAAAACACATCACAGCGCTAGACGTTTGCCATAATTTCATATAACAATCCAATCTCAATAAACTACATCTATTGCTCAATAAATCGAAAAGAGTTCTAATTGTGGTTATGATTCAGCTTTTTTTCGTAATTTTGCATCCGAGCAGAATAAACTTTTAGCTCAAAAAACAATCAAAGAGAATATTGTGTCAATAAAAATAAAAAAAGATATGAAGAAATTATCATTTATAGTAATGCTCCTTTTTGTAGCAACCATAGGCGCTACAAGCCAGACTACAAAAAGCAAAGAGAAGAATGCTAAAGGCGAGGTGGTTATAGAGAAGCTAACTTCAGAGACCTTCAAGCAAAAGGTGATGCCCTACAAGGCAGGACAAAACAACTGGAACTACGTTGGTAAAAAACCCGCTATAATAGATTTTTATGCAGATTGGTGCCGTCCTTGCAAGATGCTTGCTCCCGAGTTGCAAAAGATTGCAGAGAAGTACGACGGACAAATTGTTGTTTACAAGATAAACACCGACGAACAACGCGAACTTGCGGGACTTTTCTCGGTTAGCTCAATTCCTGCGCTGCTATTTATTCCAATGGACGGACAGCCCACAATGCTACGTGGATACCAAGATTTTGACGCTCTCGATAAAGCTGTGCAAGAGCTACTTGCACCTAAAAAGAGCAATAAGAAATAGAGTAAAAGTTTAGTTATTAATTGCAACTCAGTACTTCAGGGAGAGGTGCTGAGTTTTTTTATCAGAATGGGTAACCGATAGCAAACTGTATTGCAAACGGACTATCCAATCGGTGCTCGCGTCCGCCACCATATCGCTTTGTCAGTGCCCAGCGCTCCTGCGGGTCGTCGTAGCGAGGGTCGTAGAGCTTTACTCCGAGGTCGAAGCGAATAAGGAAGTAGTTGAAGTCAAACCTAAGTCCTACTCCATAGTTAACGGCAATTTCGCTCAAAAACTTACCGTTTTTCATAGAAAACAATCCTCCCTCCTGCTCCTCATACTCCTTGATAGTCCAGATATTTCCTGCATCAACGAAAAACGCTCCCTCAAGCACCCAAAACATCTTAAACCTAGCCTCAGCATTAAACTCAAGCTTTATATCGCCGTTTTGGGTAAGGTAGCTATCTCTGAAAGATGAGTATTTACCAGGTCCGAGTGTCCTTGCACCCCAACCTCGCATAGAGTTTGAGCCTCCTGCAAAAAAGCGCTCTTCAAAAGGCATTACAGTAGCATTTCCATAAGGCAATCCCACGCCTGCCATTGCATGCATGACAACCCTTAGGCGGTTGGATACAAAGGTGTTGTACGAAATATCAAAGTCTGCCTTTGCAAACTGAGCAAATGGCGTTCTAAAAACCTCATATCTGCCGTTTTTCATCTGCTTCGGAGCAAAGGCTTTATAGCCAAGATAAAATAGGTTTCCGCCGGTAGCAAAACCTGTGCGGAGGGTATAAAAGTTATCTTCGTCTGAATAAATTCGCTTATTTGTAGTAGAATACGAGAAGGCAGTCTTCAGCACCAAATGGTCTTCGAATGTAGGACGAAGGTTTGGATTGTTGATAAGGAACGCCAACGATATGCTATCGACCTTTATGTATGATAGATTAAACACAGAAACTCCGAACTGAGAGCGGCGTTGCTGCCATTGGTAGCTCATAGATGTGTTGGCAATAGAGCGACGGAAGTCTGGGTGAGTCTGGTAGTTGTATCCCACAGCGAAGCGTGTGGTGGCTCCGTAGCGCAGCCTGAAGTCCTCTTTGAGGTAAGGTATCAGCAGCTTTGGCACCACCAGCGACATGTTAGCTCCAGCACTTACGGCGTGTTGGAACGACTCCTCTTTTCTGTGCCAATCGTAGGCTACACGACCATCAATCTTGAAGTACTCGCCTCGGCGTAATAGGTTTTTGTTGATAAAACCCACGTTGCCTGCCACTCCCACAGTGGCACCTGAGTTGGTGTTTGCCTCCACACCGATGTCGTAGCCATACTTGTCGGAAGGCATCACATAGACTTGACAGTCGAGCAAATCGCCATCTTTTTCGGTAAAAGTGATGTTGACGTACTTGATTGCTGGTATTGAGCTGAAGTTCGAATGGGTCTGAGTTACCAGAAAGTCGTTGTAGAGCGTGCCACTCTTTATCGAGACCTTATCGGCAAGAAATCTTGGTTGGAACGGTCGCTTCTTTGAATTGTAGATAACCTGTACATCGCGTATGTAGGTAGTATCATATGAGGTCTCTGCACCCTCGTCAAAGCAGTATACCGTAACCTTATCAATCATTTTTTTGCTAAAAAGTGCATCCACCACAGCGCTATCTCTGTACTGAGATGCAAGCATTAACTTTACGTCAACGTTGCCGCCAAGCTCTATGGTGTCTGCCGCAAACTCAAAGACATCTTTCTGCACATGGTAGAAACCACGATAGCGAAACCGCTGAGCGATAGTGTTACGCAGGTTGTCGAGCATGTCTATATCGAAGTCTTCGCCTTGGAACGAGTTAATCTGATAGGCACGGTTGAGCTGCCTCATAGCCGAATCGTTTGGCACGTCGATGTGAAAATAACGGATTTTATACAAATCACCGCTATTTATCTTGAAGTAGAGGTTGCTTTTTTTAGATTTTGTGGTAAAATACGAACTGACTTCAGAGTCGAGGTATCCTTTGTTTTTGAGGCTCTGTTGCAACGAGTAACGCGATTGGGTTATGAGATTTGTATCGAGTATCACAGGCGGTTCGCCGATTTTACGCAGGAAGCGGTTGAAGCCCACTGTAGTATCTCTGCCCGAAAGCGAGTAGGTTGCTAACTTCATACGCATAAAGCCGAGCATCATGCTGTTTGGCTTCTGCACCACATAGTTTTTCAGTTCGCTATTTGGCACTTTAGTCTTGTTGTCTTTGATGCGGACACGGTTCAGCAGGGATTCATTCTCTGACACATACTTAGTAAGGCTACAAGAGAGCATCCCCAACGACAAAACCAACAAAAACAGTATCCTTTTTAGCTTCAACACCAATCTATATTTCTCGTTTTGAGCCACAAAATTACACATTTTTCTACGATAAAAAAGTAATTCTTGGATAAACTCACTATTTTTTTACAAAAAAACCACCCAAAACTTAGGGTGGTCTAATATTTTTTCATTATAAAAACGCTTCTACTCCTGTAGAGTCCATTTTACGCCTTTGTCATCAGTAAACCAAGCTAAACCTTTGCCAGCGACCAACTCTCCTGTTACTACACCATTCTTTTTAAGTTGTATGGTGTCTGTAAAATAAGCTTTGTAAGCCTCTGGGTCTTTTGGCCAACCATAATCGTGTTCCTTTGAGCTATCTTTTTCTAATTCACAGTAATACCGACCAGTAGAAGCACCTGATTTATAATCATACATAAAGTCTAACTTAAATCGTTGCTTTACGCATACTGTAAACTCTAGACCAGCATCATTAGAGGCGTAAAAGTAAGTAAGAGTGTACTCTTCATAACCATCTGTAGTTTCTGGATCGCCTGCTTCTGGATCTTCTGAATACTTATTGCCAAAGGTGTTGATATAATGATTGTCTATTAATATTCTATCAAACACAGTAGTTTTACCACTATTATCTTTATAAGTGATATTCGAAGCAGACTCTACAAAATATTTTTTTATCAATAGAGTATCTAAAGGTTGCCAGCCTTCAGGCAGCTGAGTGCTGGGATTTACTGGATTTGTAGGCTTACATGCAAATATTGCCATTGCTACGCTTAAAATTAAAATATACTTTTTCATATTTATAAAATGATTTAATGAATTAATTATTGTGTTGTTTTAAAAAGAGATGTTATTTCTCGACAGCAAAGGTAAAATAATTTTTTCAAAAAACAATACAAAAACTTACTTTTTTCAAAAACAATACATATAAATTTACTCCTCGTCATTTAAGTGGTTGAAGCAGTATCTGCAAATCGGCTCATAGATATCGCTTGCACCTACCAGCACCTGCTTTTCGTTGCTCGTCAAGCGGTGCGACACGTAGGCAGGCTCGCCGCAACGCACACAGATAGCATGCTCTTTGGTAACGTCGTCTGCCACAGCCATAAGGTTCGGCATAGGACCAAACGGCACGCCTTGGAAGTCGATATCAAGCCCAGCCACTATCACGCGATAGCCCTGCCGAGCAAGTTCGGTGCATACCTCTACCAGAGAGCTATCGAAGAACTGAGCCTCGTCGATGCCCACCACATCTACGTCGCTTACCATAAGCAGAATATTTTGAGCCGACCCCACAGGCGTGGAGGGGATTGAGTTCTTGTCGTGGCTTACCACCTCGGTATCCGAATAGCGGTTGTCTATCTGAGGTTTGAAAATTTCCACCCGCTGCTTTGCTATCTTTGCACGATTGAGCCTGCGGATAAGCTCCTCTGTCTTGCCCGAAAACATCGAGCCGCAAATCACCTCGATACTTCCTCGCTGACGATTGCAATGTGTATTTGATTCAAAAAAGAACATTCTATCTACAAAAATTTTATTAAATTTGCCTTTGATTTTATTTTCGACCTACAAAGTTAAATATTTTTACAAAAATCTACAAATTATGGAGAAATTAATTGAGAAAACAGATAGACTAAAGGACTTGATAAAGTGCCTGGAGGTGCTGAAAGCAGTGGCTTCGGAGCGAGAAGACCATAGCGACCTATATATTCTGAAGTCGGCAGAGACAATCGTAGGTGGTTTAGCAACAAAACTTGCAGACGAACTCAGATACGACATCTCGGCAGATGTAGCAGAGAGCCAAAGCTATTTGCACTCTGTAGATGAAGCTTTGGAGGCGATAGAAACCGAAGAAGAAGCCAGTGTAGAGCCAGAGGAGCCACAAGCAGAGCAAGCACCAGCAGCTACCGAGCAGTCAGAAGTGGAAGCTCCAGCAGAGCCAAGTCCAGAGATAGCTTCGGTAAGGGAGCAAGCCAAGGAGTTTTTTAGCAATAGCGATATTTTTGTAGAGAAAGAGGCTCTGGAAACCATAGAGGAAGCCCCAGCAGAGGAGCCAACCCCAGCGGAGGAGCCTCAAGCTGTTGTAGAGACTCCTGAAACCGCTGTTGTAGAGGAGCCTAAGCCTATTATAGAAGAGCCTAAGGAAGAGGAGCCTGCAGAGACGGCGACTCAAGGCTTAGCCGAGAGGCTGGAGCAGATGATGGCAGAAAGCCCTGCACCAGTTGAGCAAGAGGAACAGAAGTCTGAGGAAGAGTATGCAGAGGCTCCAAAAGAGACCAACCTACGGGAGCAAGGTTTTTTTGAGAAGAGACACACCAATTCTGACATATTCAAGTCTATATCGGAGTCGCGTCCTCAGCCAAGCACACAACAGACGCAAGCGGAGCCAAGCAGACCAAAGATAAAGAGCATAAAAGCCGCCACCTCGGCAGCCAACCGCTTTATATTCCAGCGCGAACTATTCGGCGGCAACGGCGAAAATATGCTCAAAGCACTCGACAAGCTCGACGAGATGGATTCGCTCCAAGATGCTATGGCATTTATCCAGAACGAACTAAACCTCGACCAAGAGAATCGTGCCACAAAAGAGCTTATCGAGTTGGTAAAAAAGAGGTTTTGATTAGATATTTTTGCAGACTAAACTTTGCTTGCTGAATTTATCAAATCCAAATAATTAAATAAGTATGAGAAAAAAGCATATAATATTGTTGATAGCTATTATTGCTATTGCTGGATTATTTGTCTGTTTTAAGCATCTAATTTTAGGAGAAAAATTAGAAATTTCGTTTGTAACTGCTCAGAAACATACAGCAAAAGACCTTGCATGTCACGGAGGATTGAATGAATTTGAATGGATTATAATCAGTGGAGAGGAACAAAGGAAGAACTGGGAAGAGGAAGGCTATGTTATTCCCCTCATTGATTTTAGTAAAAACAATCTTATAATATCACGACACAAGATTTCTAAACTCTACCGTAAAGCGTTTAATGACCCGTGTTTAGGCGTTCCTGACGGTAAAGCTATTTTTGACAAGAAAAACTCAGACAAAAATTTTTATTACTTCTATTTAATGCCTAAAATCGTACTTTCGCAAGGTGTTGGATGAATTTATCAAATCCTAAAACTCAAAATACTTATGAAAAAGATTTTAGTTATTGTGTTATGTATTATTCCATTTAATAACGTGTTGTTATTTTCTCAAAAGGACAACACAACCTATACTATAGAGGGTTATTTGGTATATAGTTATAGTAAAAGCAAAACAGATTTTTTCTATAAACAAGACCTTATTAAGGAAATGGCAAAAATCAAAAATGACAGTATAACTACTTACGATTTTATGGAAAATAGATATATTAAATATTTTATCCCAATACAAATTGGTGATTATAAAGCAGATACATCTATAGTTATAAAGAATATACATGGTAATAGCATATCAGATACATCTTTCATATTTATTGATGATTATTCCACCAATAAACTTTATTCCAAATATGAAAACAGCGAGAATATGCTCAAAGATAAGTTGAAATTATCAGTTGCTTACACTCTTGCGCCATATTATGAATTTGGAGATAGATTAAAGAAAATCATCTACGTAAAAGGACTTTGCAAGTATTACTCAAAAGAGTCTGATGATGGCGATGTAAAAGCACACCTCACTTTTATTGATAGAGATTGTTCGGCTTTTTATTTAATTACTCAGATAGACAGCTATTCCACCATTATTGATTTTACAACTTTCAAAGTCTGGTATCCGTATTTAGATGAATAGAGAGTAGTAAAGTTGAAGTATAATACACATTTATATCAACAAAAAAATATATTTGCTTGAATCCTAAAAACTCAAAATAAGTATGAAAAAGATTTTAATCGCTGCTTTACTCATAATTGTTTGCTTGGGTTGTGATATAAGAAAAGAGAAGTTATTACTTGTCAATAAAACAAGCAGTCCAATTCACTGTTGTTTGCTTACAGATACGGTCTTAATGAAAGGATTAACATTATATACTGCCCTACCCAATGACTCTGTCAAACCAATGTTTGTATTTGGTGGCGAAGGTGCTTGGGAGCACCATATTAATGGTTCAAAGGATAGTACTTTGTATGTTTTTATATTCGGCAATGATTCAATTACCGATGAAGTAATAGCAAACAGACAATACAAGAGGTTAGGTTATAAGGTAAAAGACCTTGATTTGCTAAATTGGGTGGTTGTATATAGTGGTGATTGACAGTACTTTATTATTTTAACACAAAAAAGTAAAATGGTTATGCAACAAGTTTTAGTTATTGCTTTGCTTGTAGTTCTTTGCTCGGGTTGCAACTTCAAAAAGGAGGCACCAAAGGAAGTAACAATAAATCAACCCTCAAGGA
>CAYFSY010000071.1:0-8543 GCA_964345905.1 uncultured Paludibacteraceae bacterium
TCGCCCGGCCTCCGCCGAGGACGAGCTCGGCCGGACCGTGCACTACGGAGAGCTGGCCGAAGCGGTCGCCACGCAGCAGGATTCGCTGTTCGTGCGTGCCCTCCATCTTGATATTGCCCTCCACCACAATGCAGGTGTTGTTCAGCGCTATGCGGCGTAGGCTAGTCTGCAGTATTTTGCTACCCGTTTTGTGTAGGTAGAGCCTTGCTCCCGCCTCTACGGTCAAGGTCTTGCCTTGCGGAATGTGCAGGAAGTCGAATATCAGATAGGGTTTGTCGGCTGTGAATGTCTCGTTATCTTTCAGCGAATAACTTCTGAGTATTACAGCGTCTTGTCCGTAGGCTTCGAGCAGCACCTTCTGTACGTTTCGGTTTGCTTCAAAAACTATGTGGTCTGAGGCGTAGATTGGCAGGTCTTTGCCGCTCTCGTCTAAGGTGGTCTCTATAAAAATAAAAATGCTATCTTTTGCCCCCACCACAATATCGCGCAGCTCCCCAGCCTCGCCTGCCGAGTAACCGTCTGCATTGAAGCGGAAAAACGAGCTCCTGCCGTTCTCGAGACTCATTCTATCAATCTTAATAGCCTTGTTGTGTCGGTTATAAACCCTCATCTGAAGCGTGATAGAGGGAATGGTAGAGAAAATCGTGTCGAACCTTACGGTGTCTGTCGAAAACTCCAGCCGTGCCTCAGGGTCTGTGGTAAACGGCTCCTCTATGCAAGAGTTTAGCCCAAAAACCATTAGGATTGAGAGGCTCAGCAGTAGCGTTTTTATTCTTTTAGAAATCATTTTTTTTCTGTTGTTTTTTTATCGAAAAACAACTATCATCTCTGCAAAGAAAGTTACAAAAATGATAGCCGTTTTATCTCAATTTTCGGGTTATCTACGCATAATCTCCTCCAGCTCCGCAACGCTCTTTTCGAGTGGCTTGCCAAGCACGCGACAGCCTGTTTCGGTAATTACGATGTCGTCCTCTATTCTGATTCCGCCGAAGTCGTAATACTCCTTGAGGCGGTCGTAGTTGATATACTCTGTGAACTTGCCCTCTTTTTTCCACTGCTCTATCAGAGCGGGGATAAAGTAGCAGCCCGGCTCCACTGTCAGCACATTGCCGACCTTGGTGTGCTTGCCGAAGCGTAGAGACCTGTGTCCAAAGATTGGAATTCTCTTTACCTCGTCGTTGTAGCCCACAAAGTCCTCGCCGAAGCCCTCCATGTCGTGCACGTCCATTCCTATGGCGTGTCCTAAGCCGTGAGGCATAAAGAGCGATGTTGCTCCCTTTGCCACCGCCTCCTCGGCGTCGCCTTTCATCAGCCCAACCGAGATAAGCCCTTCGGCTAATGTGCGGCACGCCTGCATGTGCACATCTTGCCACTTCTGGTTTGGCTTTGCCACAGCGATTGCGTCCATGTTTGCCTTCAATACAATCTCGTAAATGTCGCGTTGCTTTTGGGTAAACTTACCGCTAACAGGCAGTGTGCGGGTGTAGTCTGAGCAGTAGCCAGAGTTGGACTCCGCTCCCATGTCCACGAGTAGCAGCCTGCCGTCTTGTAGAGTGCCGTTGTGGAAAGGGTTGTGTAGCGTCTGTCCGTTCTGCGAAAGGATTATCGGGAACGAGACTCCTGTGCCGTATGATATCGCTACGCCCTCTGCCAAGCCCGCCAGATATTGCTCTGTCAGTCCCGCTTTGGCGTTTTTCATCACGGTCTGGTGCATCAATACGCCCACGTCGCAGATTTTCTCCAGCTCTGCTATCTCCTCCTCGCTCTTTACCAGACGAAGCTCCACCACCGCCTTGATAAGCTCTACAGAGGCGTCGCGGTTCAGTTCGTCGGTGGTTTTACCAAGCAGTCGGCTTAGCTCTATTATCAGGTCGTGGCGATATTGTGGCAGGTAGTGAACCGTTCTGCCGGCAGCGATAGCCTCCTTGAGGTAACCTGCAAGCTCCGCTGTAGGACGGGTGCTGTTCACACCGCTCTCCGCAGCAAGCGTCGCTACTGTTGGCTGGTCGCCCATCCAGATGATGTCGTCCATCGTGAAGTCGTTGCCAAATATGATGTCTTGGTTACGGTCGAGGTCTATCACTCCAAAAAATCCCTCGCGGCAGGCAGAGAAAAAGTAGCGGAAGGTGCTATCTTGCCTGTAACGGTACACGTTTGCAGGGTAGTTCATTGGCGATTCGTTATTGCCCGGCAGAAGTATTATTCCACCGTGATTTCTCATCAGTTGTTTTAGGTTTTCGCGTCTTTTCAGAAAATGATTCTTGTCTATCATATCGTTTATCTATTTTTTTAGTTAAAATTACGAGTACAAAGATACGATTTTATTTTTAATTGAGGAATTAAGGAATGTAGAAATTTAGAAATTTGCGAGTAAGTGAGAGCAGAGCCAAAACGTAGTCAAATTGTTTTACAAAGTAAAAGAAATTGATTTTTGATTAACCGCAAAGTTCGCAAAGAATACGCAATGAATGACAAAACGAAAAAATTATTAACTTTGCAAAAAAATATATTCAGTTATGGAAAAGCAGCAAGACTATTCACTCTACAAGTACTACAAAGGCGAAAAAGAGAATCCCTTTGTAAATAAAGATAAAAATGCACCCATAGAAAAGGATTTGAACTACCCTGCTTTGTGGTGGGACGGGAAAAGGCGATTTCACGAGGGTACAACTCGTAACCCTATATCTGTAGAAAACATTGGCAAAGACCTGCAAAAAGCTATTGACGAAGGCTATGCTGATGATATACTAACAGATGAAAGCATAGACTTCAAAAAAAGAACTTTGATGTTTTATTTAGACCTTTGGGGTAACAAGTGGTTCCCTTACGACGGATTTGGTGGCATTTACAAGTACTAAAGATAGTCTTTCAAATCTATTACTACTACTTGCGACTGCTTATCACTATAAACTATAATTCCCATTTTTAGACGGCAATAGACTTTTTGTAATTGCGGGTAGATAAACCCCGAAGGGGTGGCATGATTATAGCAAACGACAGCCCAAATATAACAGAGCCCCGAAGGGGTGACATGGTTAATTTAGAAATTGAGGAATTTAGAAATGTAGAAATTAATTTTTGGAATGTTTCAGAACATAATCATATTAATCACACAAATCATAAAAATCACAGTTCAGACAAAAGGGGATTCCCGCCTTCGCGGGAATGACACGTGTTTTTCAATTCCTACATTATTCCCTACAGCTGCCCTGCCTCTACAAGTGTTATCACGCGTGATACGATTTCGTCCTCCTCTTTCGAGCCGAAGGAACTTTTGAGGTCTGCTCCAAACATTTTTGCAAAAACCTGCCAAAATCCCGCTCTGAACGAACCTCTATAAGCCTTGATAAGTTCGTATGAGGTGTAGTTGGTCTCTTTCTCGATCATTCGTATCAGTAGCTTTCCTTGGTTCAGCGTGAGTTGCTTGAAGCGCTCTTCGTTTTGGCGATAGATTTTCTTTTCGAAATTCTTCATGTAGTTGTCTCTTGATGCCTTATTGGGCATAGCCATGAGTACTTCATTTGTATGGTCTATTACATCTTTTACATACTTGCTAAGTGGTAGTACTCGTTTAACGTCTCTGACGGTTCTCCAATAGAATTGCTCCTGCTTTTTATTTTTAAACTTAAGTTTTGGAAAGCAATGATATGTAGGTAGTTGGTAGTAAAATAACGAATCTCCGTCTATTACTACAACTGGAGTAATCATTCCAAGCTCTAGCTCCTCTATATTGCGCTGTGCAGATACTTCAATGGAGCATACTAGAATGGTTATAGATAATATTATAATTTTAATTGGTCTCATTTTTAGAAGTTTTTATAACAAAAAAATCAATACTACCTCTTAGACCTTTTTGTTTTTGCTTGGTTTAATTATTCTTTTTGATAATAGCTTTGCACTAATTATCTTATTACCTAGTTAGCATAAATTTGATAGATAAGCCAGCATTGACATTTGACATTGGATAAGATGTAGTAAGAATTGGTGCATTTGAGGTGTAGTCAAAGAATAGACGGAAGTTGAGCTTCGACGAGAATACGTAGTCTGCCGTAGCCTTGATATTTATCATCTTATTACCGGCTGTTGCTTGTGGTGGCTCATCTACATCAATTTTACGAAGCAGAGTTGACATGTCTTTTATGGCAAAATCCACGCGAGTTGTCAGGTTGTTTTTTACCTTTTTTACCTTGTTTGATTTCAGCTTTATAAGCATATCAAAGTCTTTGATGATGTAGCTCAGTCCCACTTGGAACTCGTTTGAGTAAATCTCGCCAATCTGTAGCGACGACACGTTTAGCGACACGGTGCGCTGGCGGTTGTAACGCAGAGTGGCAGTAAGTGAGTTTTTAAAAGCAATATCTATTCCGAGGAATGGAGCAAAGTTTTCGGTAATGGTTACTGTTGCTATGTCAAACCCAGCCGAAGGCACAGGATTACCAGTTACGTTATCTTTGGTGAACCCGAATCCATCGGCATTTTCTATAAAGTTTGCAAACGAAGTATAAGAGTTTATCGCATATACGTTTTGGTATGAGTGATTTAGCGTAACCTTCTGCAAATGTTTCTCAATGAACGGGATTCGGGTGAGTCCGTCATAGGATATTGTCCAGTTTGGTAGCAGACTCCATAGTGTTGGTATTATATCGCTTTTCGACGATAGTTTTCGGTTTGAATATGCTGCTAGAAAAGCAGGAATCATCGCATCTACACTTGTGGCAGATGCTCCTCCATTGGCGGAGTTAAATTGCTGTCCAGCCAAGTCACTTTCGTTCATAAAACCATCAGTAGGGTAGTAGGTGCCACGATATGCTGTATTAATGCGGTCTGCCATTGTGGCTCTATACTCGTTGAATAGAGCAAAGCTACGCTCATTACCCTTCAGTGTAGATTTTGCCCAAAAAGCTGTCCCAATGGATATGTGTGTCATCTGATAGTTGCCACTAAACTGCCTTGGCATTCCCTCATATTGGTATTGAATAGAGGTCATGTTTGAATACATTCGCCTAGCGTTGAGGTTGATTTTTAGTCCAGCAATCGGCTCTACTAGAGCTTTTATATCAAGGTTTGAGGTGAAGTTTACGTTAGCCGGATTAACTATAGAGTCGTTTGCCAAAATCCATTTGTTGCTCATAGAGCGATCTATATATTTTTCAGCTGGCATGCCGAAGGCAAAATCTAGTCCAGGAGAGAGTACTCCGCCAGTATTGGTCTGTCCAAAAAGTTTTGGCTGGTGAGTAAATCCAGGCAGAGACAAACCGCTCTGTTCTTGATAAGTGATTTGTGCTGAGCGTACCATCATGAGCATACGTGCAGAAAAGTCTAGCACATCTTTGCCAGAGACCTCCCATTTTTTATTTTCTACCGTTGTAATGATATAGTCCACACTATCCTTAGATTTTAGTGGGGTGATTACGATAGTATTATTATCCCTTATCTGGAAGCGAATTTTTACTTTTTTCCCACGATTGTTGATTGCCTCAACTTTTAGGCTATTATCGTTTAATCCGTGTGCAATTGCTACTGTGTCCGCTGTTGTCAGAACAGTTTGAGTAATCGATTTTGGCTTGAAGATGCTCTTCTTTGGACGTGAGTTGTAACGCTGGTTTACACTTCTCAAATACTTAGACTTATTGTATAGAGTCTCCATTCTTAGCGAAGAGTTTAACTGCCACTGAGCTGTATTTGATATTGTATTACCTAGATTTATATTCCCTGCTGTGGTAGCTCCTAGATTCCAATTGTACTGCGAGGTGTAGGCAGCGTCTAGTGTAATCCAGTCGAGGAAAGGTACTTTGCTCAGAGGCACAGAGTAGGTTACATTGAACGACTGTTGGTATGTGAGCGGTGTGCCAAAGTTTCGTAGCGACTGCATCACTGTATCTTTCCAATCTTGGTATTCATCTGGGAAGAAGCGCTTATTGACTGGAGCAAACATTGTTTCGTCAATACGAGAATTTGTCGCTGCTTGAAAGTTCATCTTTAGGTTTTTAGTAAAACTCCAATCCAGAGCGAAATTTCGTCCCCATGTGAAGTTTTTACTCGATGATAGTAGTGGATTGTAAGCATCGTACTTATTGATATTCATCGAGCCGTCTAGGTCGCGTAGCTGAGTTTCACTATATAGTCTAGCCATATTTACCGAAAGTGCTAGTTTGCTTGGCGAGTAGTTCAAGCCAAAGTCTTTTAGCACACCCCAGATTGGTTTTTGTAGTCCCTTAGCGTTTTTGAATGGCTCCCAAGTGCGTGGCTGAGTGTTGAAGTCGTAGTTTACAGAGCCTTGATGCGAAATATTTGCATTGCGTTCGGTCTCAGGGTTTAGCATTGAAGAGCGCTGATAGGCGTAGTTTAGCGTGATGTTTGCAGGGTCATAAATACGTGGACGCTCGCCTCTGATATTGACGTTTACACCAGTAAAGTTGAGACTCTCGGTAGTGGTGCGCGTCTGTGATATTGCCAGCAGAGAGTCTTTCTGTTCCTGTCTTTCGTAAGTCTCAAGAGCATCTTTCAGCAGTAAGTCGCCATCTAAAGGACTATATTTTGGTTTAGAATTTTCTACCGAATATGAGTAATATAGAGGTAGGTTTAGCTTTGCTTTTTCAGGAAGTAGCTTGCCAAGCTGAGCCGTGGTAGAGACATTAAGCTGATAATAGTCGTCTAGCCTTCGGTCGTTTATGTTTTGTTCAATACCACCAAATCCTGTCGTCTCATATCTGCCAGAAAGGTTTACGCTAGCAAAGTCCGAAAGATTTATGAGCATATTTCCCATTGCTCCTATGCCACCGTCTTCGTCGAAATCTGTCAGGCGCAGTTCGTTTACCCAAACCTCAGCAGAGCGGTTGCCTCCAGAAGATTTATTGCGCACACCGATCATCATCATGCTTATCTCTCCTATGTTTGGATTTCCTACAATGGTGACTAGATGCTGTTGGTTTTCAGGCGAAGGCTGCTGATATGGCTTCACTAGCGACACAGAACCGTCATTGTTTCGAGCCATATTACGCTGTTTTTTTATCTCTGTAAATACCGAAGTGGGGAAGTCAAACATATTCTCCTTGTACCAAACCGTCTCTCTGTCTGAGTCTGAATATGTAGAGTACCTGCCTTGTGGTGTCAGTTTTAGAGGAATTTCATACTCGTAATAGTTGTTTGTGAGGTCGCTACCGAAGCGGATGAAAGCCGAAACTTCGTAGTCGTTTAGCGTACCGATATCCTCGAGCATCTTTTCGGCGTGGGTAAACATCTGAATGCGGCGATATTTACGCAGGTCGTAGTTTATCTTTTTGTAAACAGCACGAGCGTCTGATGGTGCTAGGTCAAACACTTTGATAACCATTGCTTGCTCGTTTTGGTGTCGAAGCTGAGGTTGTCCGGGGTCTGTCTCACGCGAAACTCCCGGTGGCAAAACGTAGTTTACTGGCTCCTTATTTGAATTCTCCTCTATATTTACACTCTCTACTGTAATATTGCCGTTGCTTGTAGGCGGAGTAGCCGAAGTGTAGAGCTGTTGCGAATATGTGCGCCAGTCGCCACGCACAAGTTCTAGCGAAGCAAACCTCAGGGTAATCTCTTGTGAAAAGTTTGTAAGGAACATGCGAGCAAAGCGTATCGATTTAAAGTCACGTATATTTCCTACACGCTTTTCGTAGCTCTTGATAGGAATTTTATACTGATACCAAGTAACGGTCTCTTTTTTCTTATTCTCTAGAGTAACTTCCACTTCGCGCTTGTCTACTATGAAGTTTTGCCCTATCTCCATATCTGCACCTCTACGGAATGATATTTTATATTGGAAATACTTCTCGTATTCGCCAAGGGTGTTGTCTTGGTTGATGTCTTCAACATCAGGCAATGAAGAGGCAGATGTAGCGTATGATTCGCCACTAAGCTCGGCTTCGGCAGAATTACCTTCTGTGCCATTGTAGTGCTTATAACGATCTAGTATAGATAGTTGGCGAGCATCGTAGTCTGAACCGCGATAATGGTGATAATTGTCTCCCGAAGGGTCGTTTATAGGTGAGTGAGGGTCTTGTTCCCACCTTGCTATTACAGAGGCAGGTAGAGTGGTTCTCAGTTGCTCAACATAGTCTTTGTATGTAGGGAAAAGTTTCTCCTCATCGGTAGTTAATCCATCGAGTCCGATATCTTGTTTTTCTCTTGCTCCTGGCTCATTAGAGAATGCCAGAACGGTGCTCTGTTGTGTTGGCACCTTACCCCAGATTGTCTGCTGAGTAAGAGCAGGATTCTGGTCTATTGGCATTCCGTTTTCAAAGAACTTTTTACCGTCTTTTAGAATATCTTCTGAGATATCACCAAGGTTGATGTATAGGTCACCGCCTTCGTGTGTGTTTAGGCTGTCGTTTACGAATGGATCCATCAGCCAAAATTCAATATATTCTATGTTTGACTGCTCAAAGTCTGACATATCTATCTTGCGCATTATTCCACCCCAACGTTTTTTGGGATTCTTTAGCAGACCATTTACATCGTAGTCTGTGCATAGGTTGTACGGACCTCTTTGAGTAGGGTAGTAACTTAGGTTCAGT
>CAYFSY010000072.1:0-4159 GCA_964345905.1 uncultured Paludibacteraceae bacterium
TGTAACTTTGCTGAAAATTTTGAGGAAAAATCCTCTAAAGTTATCTTGAACCATTATTTTAATTTCTTTATTTATTTAATTTCTTTATTTAGCAGGCATAATAACCACAATCACATTTTCCATATTACTAAATTATACAGTAAAAAAAACACAGCTTTTTGAGCAATGAGAAACAATCTCTCCCAAGACCAAATGTCGATATGTCTTAATGGTGGTGAGTGCGCCAAAAATTAAGTAATTAGAGCTATTTGTAGCTCTTTTGCCAGGATATCGAGACGTGTTGTGTGTCCCTCTATTAGTCATGTTTTAGTGCGTTTTTTTAAGTCTTTTTTAGTTAAATATTCAGTTTCAAAGGTCATATTTTGATAATTTCAACCTAAAACTTTACCTTCTGGAATCTGTCGTTTGCTTTGAATGCTACTGCAACAGCTATAACTGCTCCGATTATGGCAAATATGGCGAGCTTCCACATTCTTGGAAAGTCAGAAACTTTCATATATGGCGAAAGCGTATTGGCAACAGCAGAGTCGCGACGAGCCTGCTGTACCTCAAGGTAACTTTTTTCTTTTATCAAACTTCGCATATCCTCGTAGTAGAGATTTTTACGTGAAGATTCAAGTTTTAGGTCTCCCCCCCAAGAGGTTTTCAGCGTCATTTTTTTCTCTCCACCACCAAAGTAGTCGTATTCAGAGAATCGAGCCAAGCGGTCGAGCTCTGTATTGCAGAATTCTATTCGCTCATTTGTCCGAACACGAGATAGAGAGTCAATTCTTATGAGGTTGGGTTGAGAGTTTAGATACGAAATCAGACCACTCATATATGGCTGGTAGTCGGTAGTTCCCTTCATGTATATTCGCACTTGTAGCATGTTTTGCACAACGCGATTGACTGAGTCGGCTACAAAACTTCCTGTGTTTTTTGTTACAGCTAAATCTGGTACAGAGTCGTTTAGATAGTCCACAACAGGATATGTACGGAACTCCATAAAGTAGTCGAGCTGTCTGCCCTGTAGTCCAAATTTTGCTTCAAATTCTGCAGGATTATTGTTCCGTAAAGCGTTCAATGCAGCTATCTCCTCTGCGATGAAGAGGCGATTCTCTTCAGCAAAAGCGATAATGCCCTCTGCTCTATACTCTGTACGCTCTTTGGTAGTAAGGAACCAACCCGCCACCATCACAAGTACGAATATCGGAATTACAATCCAAAAATAGACGATAGATAGGCGTAGCGACTTCAGAAATAGTTGCCAAAGTCCTACAAATCCACGTTTTATGCCTCGTCCACACATTAGGATAAGATCCACCAACGAAACCTCTTGTTTTTCAGCCATAATCTATTAGTTTAATGAAAAAAATAATTTTGCAAAGATAGTTAATTATTTACAAAAACAGTCAACTTGTAGCCTTAAGCAAGCTATCATCCCGACGAAATTTTCGTATTTGTAGTATCAATACCATAGCTGTTATTACAGCAGAGGCTATGTCTGATACGGGTATTGCCCACCAAACACCCTTTATTTCCAAAAACTTTGGAAGAATCAGAAGGCAAGGAATCAAGAAAATTATCTGTCGCGTGAGTGATAGTACAATAGCTTTACCTGCCATACCAATACTTTGGAAGAATGTAGGCACTACGATTGCGAAACCAATTATAGGATAGAATATAAATACTATGCGAATACCTAGTACAGCACGCCTGATAAGCTCGCTGTCGTTTGTAAAAATCGATGCTATAGCCTCAGGGAATATCTGTGCAATAAGGAATCCGACGCTCATTACTATTGTTGCTACAAGCATGGCTTTGTTGAGTACCTCCATTACTCGAGAGTAATTCTTGGCTCCGTAGTTGTAGCCCGCTATTGGCTGCATTCCTTGGTTTAAGCCTAAAACTATCATTACAAATAGCGATGCTACTCTGTTTACTATGCCGTAGGCTCCTACCGAGAGGTCTCCTCCATAGCGTAAAAGCTGGTAGTTTATCAGAATCACAATGACTGAGGCAGCTAGATTCATCATAAATGGTGAAAGTCCAATAGCTATGGAGTCTCTGACGATACGGCTCTTTAGGCGGAACATTTTTCTGCTAAAGGTAAATATACTATCTTTATGGCTTAATAGGCGTAGTTGCCACATAAGCACTACAAGCTGTGAGATTACTGTGGCTAAAGCACTACCACGAATACCCCAGCCAAAGCCAAAAATAAATAGCGGATTTAAAATTACGTTGATAGTAACCGTCATAATAGTCGCAGTCATCGACTTCATAGGCTGTCCGGAGGCACGAATCATTGCGTTGAGACCAAAGTACATGTGCGTTATCACATTACCCGCAACTATAATCTGCATAAAGTCGTAGGCGTAGGGTAGTGTGTCGTGGCTTGCCCCGAAGAAGAAGAGTATTGGTTCCAGAAATGCTAGAACTATTATTGCATAAATTGTGCCGAGTATCAGGTTTAGCACAAAGACGTTTCCCAAGATATTATTGACGCTGTCGTAGTCTTTCTGTCCAAGCCTTAGTGAGAGTAACGACGAAGCGCCCGCACCCACTAGTGTGCCAAAAGCAGCCGAAATGTTCATCAGAGGGAATGTGATAGCCAAACCAGAGATAGCCAGAGCACCTACACCGTGTCCGATGAAAATGCTGTCTGTAATGTTGTACAGAGCCATTGCAGTAGAGGCGATAATCGAGGGTATGGCGTAGCGCATAAGCAACTTGCCGATACTCTCTGTGCCTAACTCTATGTGGTTTTTAGCCATTTATCTCTTTGGTGAATTTTGAATTTGGCAAAGTTACTATTTTTTTGAGTAACAGACAAACAAAAACCGCCTCGATAGTGATACGAAGCGGTTCAAACTAATCATTAAAACTTTTTTGTACTGTCACTCTATCTTTTTTATTTTCCAAATAGCGAAAATAGTGAAGTAAGGGTGTTTGTTACATTGTTTACTGTGCTTGCATTAACAGTGCCGTTGCCTGATGCAGCCTGAGCAATGTTGCCAAAGTTCAAGCCTGTGAGTGCATTGATAATACCACCAGCATTGTTTGTAGTGATGTTTTGCTGTGAACCTAAGACTGCTCCTTGAACGAAGTTTCCGTAGAAACTCTTGTCTTTCATGTTCTCTTTGATTGTGTTGCAGCTTGTAGCCAATTGTACAAGTTGTAGCAAGGTGTTTGTGTTTTTGAAGTCGATCTTGCCAGTCTGTTTATACTGAGTATATAGACCGAGAAGTGAACTTCCAAAAGATGAGCCTGATACATAAGCAGGCGATGATGTGTTTGCTGTAGTAGAACTTGTAGAACCACAAGCACCAAACAAGATAAATCCAGCCATAACGATGGCTACTAAGCTAAGTTTCGCTTTCATTTCGATATAAATATATTTTTAATAATTAATAATTCCTCTGTTTCAGACTTTAAGTTTTGGTAAAGGTTTAAAATATCTCTCTTTTATCCCCTGCAAAATTACACTTTTTTCTAATATGAAATTATAATAATTGCTGGTTTTAGGTTAAAAGATTAATTTTCACGCATATAAGCGGGTTCGTTTTGTAGCTCTCGCAGTAGCTCCTCGTCGTAGAAGTTCAGGAGCGACGAAGCACGCGTTTTGATTGTCTGAGAAGCGTCTTTTTTATTGTCGAGTACTCGCTTAATCTCCTCTGGCAGTACACTGTCGTCTGCACATGTAGCAAGTAGGGTAACCTGCACCTCGTCTCCCAAAGTGTCATCAAAGAATGCTCCCCAAATCAGATCAACATTAGAGTCTAAACGGCTCATAAACTCCCTGATTGCGGCTGTCTCTGAAGCAGAAATTTCATTTTCGCGTGAGCAGTAAATTGCTATAAGTATTTTGCGAGTCTCTTTGATGTTGTAGTCGAATAGTAGCGGCGACTCTATGGCATCTTGGATAGCGTCTGCTACACGGTTTTCGCCACTTGCGCGACCGAAGTTCATGATAGTGCGACCGCCGTTTTTCAGCGTTGTCCATACATCAGCGAAGTCCACGTTGACGTAGCCGTTTTGAGTGATAATATCTACGATACTGATAGCTGCACGCGAAAGGATTTCATCTGCCACCTTCATAAAGTGCGAAAATCTCAGTTCTGGGAATATCACAGGGATTTGGTCGTTGCGGATAACGAGTAGAGAGTCTAGGTAAGGA
>CAYFSY010000072.1:4169-8541 GCA_964345905.1 uncultured Paludibacteraceae bacterium
GCAAGCGCTTGCTCCACTTTTTTTGGCGGCTCGAAGTCGAATGGAATGGTAACAATGCCGACTGTAAGAATACCTAACTCGTGGCAGGCTTGAGCTATCACTGGTGCTGCTCCTGTGCCTGTGCCTCCGCCCATTCCTGCTGTGATAAACGCCATTTTGGTATTGACGATGAGTTCGCCGTATCTATCTCTTTTGCCTTCTGGATTGTCTATCAGCATCCCTTTGATTTCGTCCATAGACTCCAAAGCCGCTTGACGAGCCATTTCGGGGTCGTTGCCTGCTCCAAGCCCGTTGTCGCCGAGAAGTATCTGCCTCGACACAGGTGAGTTCTGTAGTGCTTGTGCATCTGTGTTGCAGACTACAAAGTCCACGTCATTCACATTATAGTTATGCATGTTTGCTACAGCGTTTCCACCGCCACCACCAACACCTATTACCTTTATTCTATTTTTTATAATATCCATTTTGTAGTTCAAATTTTTGAAATTTACGTTTGTCAAAAAATCTTTTGCTGTCATATTTTGCTATCTCTTTTGTCGTCAAACATATCTAACATTCCCCAAAAACCTCCTTTTTTCTTTTTAGGTTTTGGTTCCTCTTTAGGCTTGTTTGCTTTTTGTTGCTCGTCTGGCTCTTGTTTTAGTTCTGCCTCTGTCTCCTGTTTCTGCTCAGGCTTTGGCTCAGTTTTTTTAGTCTCTTTTGCCTTGCTACAATCTTCTTCAGCACTCATTAATAGTGAGAATAGTAGAGAGTTGTCCGTTTTTTTACCGTTGCCATCAAGTATTGGAGTTATTCCTTTTTCCACGCGTTTGCCCGTGAGCTTTTCGAGCAGTTCAGGAAGTTTTTTTATTTCCGCTCCGCCTCCTACTATTATTATCTCATCATAGGAGTTCGCTAACCCGCAACTATCAATCTCTTTTTGTATGAACTTTATCATTTCGCATAGTCGAGCCTCGATAATTTCGGCTGCATCTGTAGGAGTAACAGGAGTTTTCTGCCTGTCGCGGTTAGGAACCGAGTAGTTTTTGAAGTCATCTACAAATTCTACAGCTGCTGTTCCGAATTGCTTTTTCATCTTTTCTGCAACATCAAAAATCACATCAAATCGGTGCGATATATCTTGTGTGATATGCCTACCTCCAAAAGGAACTACGGCAAGAAGCTTTTTTACAGAATCTTTGTATAGAACAAACGAAGTTACCTCTCCCCCAAAATCTATTAGAAGGCACCCTTGACGCTTTTGTTCTTCAGAGAGAAGAATTTCTGCTTGTACATCTGGTGATATGGCATAATGCACTTTATATTGTGATGAAAAGTTACCAATAATCTTATCGACCTGTGTCTTTACAGTGTCTTTTAGATAGAGGTTTATAAAAGTGCCACTAACTCTATGTGGTTCCATGCTTAGAGAAAGCTCTTTGGTAGAGAATAGCACCTTGTCGTAGTCGTTGCTTGTGGCTTGTGCCTGTATCAACTCTTTGAGCTGTTCTGGTGTGGTTTTCGAAGAATCCTTTTCGGCAGAAACGGTCTGAATCTCACTTAGCAAGGTATAAGGCTCGAGTCCAAAATAGAACCCTCCAATCTTTTTGTCGAGGTTTTTTTCTATTTCTGAAAAAATTTCATTTATCTCTAAAAGAGTATTGTTGGGATTTAGTATAACTCCGTTTCGAGACAATGCTGCCGTTTTTTTCTCTTTGTAGTCTATTAAGGTTAGCAGTCCACTATTAGATTTCTGAGCTACTGCTACTGCTAGGCTATCTTCACTAAAATCTAATGCTACTATTAGTTTATCGTCCATATATATAGTTTTATATCGTTTTTTGTTAATTAATTTACTTTTTTAATACAACCTGTTTGTTAAATCTAAGGTCTATAGTTGAATATTTTTGCCAGTCGAGCCTATCCAACACCTTTGAATCGTAGAATTGCTTGAGTCGGCTGAGCTGTCGAGGAAAAATATATTCATTTTCGTCTTTTTCTAGTTTGCCTAGCAGAATCCTCTGGCTACCAATTGTAGGTATTATCTCTATCTGTTCATTGCTGTCAACATAAATTTGTTGAGTTATAGATGATAGAAATTTGTCGTTCGAGATGTAATCTACCAAGTCAATTAAACCTTCATTGAGCAACTTTTTGCTAAAATGTCCGCTTACCAGAGGTAGATATATAGGCATTGGTGTAGAGTATTTTACAGTAACACCTTTTCTATCAACAAAATATGTGTCTGTATTCACTATTCTGAACACTGGTTCACGCTGTTTGACCTCAACTACCATTTTGCCAGACTTCGACAAGTAGCATTTTGCTTGTTCCACACAGCTATTGCTCTCTACCGCTTGGCGAATCTTGTCTAGTCTAATGTCACTAGACTTCTTGCCAACAGGATTTAATCCTTGGTTTATAATTATACTCTTTATCTCCTCTTCGTTTACCAAATCTACAATGTCAGATTTTTCTACCTTTAAACGTAAACCTGTACACTCCTGCGGTTCGTCTCCTTTGATAAACATTATTGAAAAACCAACTGCTAAAAGTGCTAAGATTACGCCTAATATTTTGATAATCTGTTTGATAGACATTGTGCTTAAACTCTTATAAACTGCAACTGCAAAGTTAAATAAAAAACACCTATTTGGCAAAAATAAATTTAAATATGTAGTGCATAATTTTGTGAAAACAGTTTACTTCAGAACCTCTACTGCTTTATCCAGCCATTCATCATGTCGAAGCATGTATTCGCTAAGTCCTTTCTGGAAGTAGTATCTTTTGATAATTTCTGCCTCTATCATCTCTTGGATGTCCTTGCGAAACTCTTTGAAGTCGCGGTCTATATCTGCTTTTAGGTATGGCTTAAGTGCTTTGAAAATCGAATCGGTCTGCTCTGCATATCCTTCGGTCTTTACCATGCTTTGAAGCTGTTCAAGCATCTTCTCGCTCTCTTTGGTGTAGGTAAAGTTCCGACTACGAGCAAACTCTATAAAATCCTTATATTCGCTATCTGTAAGATTAAATTTTGATGGTTCGGCAATATTTTCATGTGAAAAATAGTATTGTGTAGCGAAGTCAAACACAATGTTTTCGGTATAGAGATAATAAGTAACGTAATTACCCTCACCGCTTTCAAGCATGATGTCTGGAGTAACGCCACTTTGGTCGCGGACAGAGCGACCTTTTGAGGTCTTAAACTCGTTTGTAAGACTATCTGGTATTACGCTCAGTCGCTCTGAACCCTGCTGCTGATATTCGTTTGACTGCACACAGCGACCAGAAGGTAGATAATACTTGGCAGTTGTTAGCTTAAGATATCCATTATGTGGCAACTGCCTGATAGACTGTACTAAACCCTTGCCGTAACTTCTTTGTCCAACAATCGTTGCTCTATCCAAATCTTGAAGTGCGCCTGCTAGTATCTCAGAAGTTGAAGCTGAAGATTCATTGATTATTATAGATATTGGAATATCTGGCATTTGTGGCATAAATGGAGTCTTATATATTCTTTCGCTATTTGGCGAATTGCCTTTCATAGAGACCACAGTAGTCCCTTTTGGCAAGAAAAGCGAAGCGATATTTACTGCCTCAGATACCAAGCCACCACCGTTGTTGCGAAGGTCTATTACTAGGCTCTTGATGCCTTTCTCTTTCAGATCCATTAATGCAGCACGAAAGTCTTGGTAAGCCTTGTCTGTAAAGTCCGATAGCGATATATAGCCAACTAGGTTTGGTAGAATGTTGTAGTAGTCTATAGATTCGATATGAATTGCCTCACGCTGAAAACTCTTTTCGAAAGTTCTCTTCTGATTGTGTCGGCGGAGTTTGAGTTTTATAGTAGTGCCTGCTACACCACGTAGTCTTGAGCTAACATAGCCTACGCTTTTGCCCCTCATATCCTCTCCATCTATCTCTATAATCTTATCTCCTGCAAGCAAGCCGTTTTTCTGAGCAGCAAGTCCGTAGCGTGGCTCAGATATTACCACGTATTCGCCGTGCTTTTGTATCACAGCTCCGATGCCTGCATACATTCCTGTAGTCATGGTTTTTAAATCCTCTTCGTCTTCTGCAGGGATGTACATGGTATATGGGTCAAGCTGACGAAGCATAGTGTTTATACCTATCTCGCTGATTTTCTTGTGGTCTATTGTGTCAACGTAGTTGATGTCGAGTTCACGCCAAACAGCGTTGTAGATATCGAGTTGCTTGAATGTCTCAAAGTGTCTGTCGCGCTTCTCTTGAGCAAAAATTCCCGATACGCAAATGATTGATATAGCTGTAATAAGCAGTTTTTTCATACTAAATAAATTATGATGGTAAAAATTATGGCAAAGGTACTATTTTATTTTGAATTTAGGAGTTGAGAAATGTAGGAATTTAGGAA